>NZ_JBEXTX010000112.1:0-24934 GCF_040614175.1 Amycolatopsis sp. NPDC006131 | reverse complement strand
GGCGGGTGCGGGCGGTGGCCAGGACATCGGCGCCGGCGGCACGCAACCGGGCGACGACGGCCGCGCCGGTGCCCCGCCCGCCGCCGGTCACCAGGGCGCGCCGCCCCTCCAGAGATTCGTTCATGCCCGGCACACTCCGCCGTGACGGCGCGGGAGGGTCAAGCGCTGGACCCTCCCCCGGGGAGAGGGTCCAGAATCCGCTGGTGCTGACCATCGGCGAGTTCGCCAGGCTGACCCACCTGAGCATCCGCACGCTGCGCCGCTACCACGACGCCGGACTGCTCGAACCCGCCCGCGTCGACCCGGCCACCGGCTACCGCTACTACGACGCGGCGCAGATCCCGGCCGCGCAGGTCATCCACCGGCTGCGGGAGCTCGACGTGCCGCTGCCCGAGGTGCGCCGCATCCTCGGCAGCCCCGACCCGGAAGCCCGCGCGCTCCTGGTCGGCGAGCACCTGCGGCGGCTCGAGGACCAGCTGGAACGCACCCGTGCGGCGGTCACATCGCTGCGCAGGCTGCTCACCCCCGAACCCGGCGAGCTGGCGGTCGAGCTGCGCCGGACCCCGGCCACGACGGTCGCGGCCGTCGAGGGCACCGTCGCCGAGGCGGACGTGCTCGCCTGGTACGCGGGCGCGATGGCCGAGCTGGACGCGGTGGTGCCCGACCCGGCCGGCCCGCCCGGCGGCCTGTACGACAACGAGCTGTTCACCCACGGCCGCGGCCGGATGGTGGTCTACCTGCCGGTCGCCGAACCACCCGCACCGGCCGGGCGGGTGCGGCCGGTGACGCTGCCCGCCGCGGAACTCGCCATCGCCACCCACCCGGGCGACCACGACACGATCGACGTCACCTACGGCGAGCTCGGCCGCTGGGTGGTGGACCACGCGCTCGCCGTGGCCGGCCCGGTGCGCGAGGTCTACCTCAGCGGCCCCAGGGACACCGCCGACCCGGCGGCGTGGCGGACCGAGATCGGCTGGCCGGTCTTCCGCGTCGCACCGGCCTGAGGAGTCCACAAGGGACGTGGCGCGGAATACTGGACCGGCACGCGGGGTTGACCCGGTGCAAGCCGGACTACTCGGTGAGAGGTGATGCGAGATGCGGACGTTCGTGCTGGCCGGCGGGTGCTTCTGGTGCCTGGACGCGGTCTACCGGACGCTGCGCGGGGTGCAGGACGTGGTGTCCGGCTACACCGGCGGCGACACGGCCCAGCCGTCGTACGAGCAGGTGTGCACCGGGCGGACCGGGCACGCGGAGGCGGTCGCGGTGACGTTCGACGAGACGGTCATCCCGGCCGAGGTCATCCTCGACGTGTTCTTCACCCTGCACGACCCGCGGCAGCTCAACCGCCAGGGCGCCGACGTCGGCACCCAGTACCGCTCGGCGATGTTCTACGCCGACGACGCGCAGCGCGCCGAGTTCGAAGCGGCCATCAAGCGCGCGGCGGACTGGTGGGACGGCGAGATCGTGACCACGCTGGAGCCGCTGGGCGAGTTCTACCGGGCTGAGGAGTACCACCAGGACTTCTTCGCCAAGAACCCCGGCCAGGGCTACTGCCTCGCGGTCGCGCTGCCGAAGGTGAACAAGGTGCGCAAGTCCTTCGCGCAGTACGTCGCCTGACCTCAGCGTTCGACGAACGCGGCCAGCTTGGCCAGCGCCATCCGGGTCCCGGTCTCGTTGTCCTGTGGGGCGACCGAGGCCGGGACCCCGTCGTGCCGGATGACCACCTTCGTGCCTCCCTCGGCGTCGGTCAGGGTGGTCGTCATGGTCATCGTGCCCTGGGACGCCGGGTCGGGGCTGTCGAACTCGATCACCTCGACCACGCGCCGCCCCGGCTCGAGCACCGCGAAGTGACCGCTGTAGGTGTCGGTGGCGCCGCCGGACTTGCCGGCGCGGCCGGGGTCGTCGTATACCAGCGACACCCGGAACCGCCCGCCCTCGCGGGCGTCGAACTCGTGCACCCTGGCCGTCATCCCGTCCGGCACCCGCCACGTCGCGATCGCCTCGCCGTCGACCAGGGCGCGGTAGACCTCCCGGCGCGGCGCGCGCACGAACCCGGAAACGCTCGTCGAAGTCATGACGACACCCTGGCGCGGCGGCCGGCGGGTGTCCAGCCTCCCGGCATCTCGTCCCAGGTGCGGCCGTCGAGGAGCCGCCCGCCCGCGTTGCGGGTCCGGCCGCCCACTGCTTGAACAGGAACGGGATCCCCGCGGCGGCACACCGGTCCCGCACCGGCCGGACCCACTCGGCCGCGCGTGCGGCCCCGGCTTGCCACCGGCGTAGACCCAGTCGAGCCCCGTCAGGTCCGGGGTCCGGCGGCGGGCCGAGCAGCGGCTGCATTGACAGGAACCGAACCGCGGCGGGGGTTTCGCGTGCTGGCGCGGCTCGCACCGGAGCCGCTGCCGCACGTCTGGTGGGGCGGGCCGGGGCGCTCGCCGGCGCGACGGGACCGCCAGCCGCCCGGGGTGCAGGGTGACGGCGAAACCCGGTCCGCTGGTGCGGGGGTCGCCGTCGCGGGTGTAGGCGGGGCTGCCCATGGCCCGCAGCCGCCGCGCGAAGGCCATCGCGTAGCAGTTGTCGCATCCGGGGCTGACCCGGTCGCAGCCGGTGGCCGGGTTCCACGTCGCGGTCTCGATGGTGCCGTCCCGCATCCTTCCATTGAACCCCCGACGCGAGGACTCTGGGGACTCCACGGCCGCGACGGCAAAGGAGCCCGCCATGTTCGCCAACGCAGACGAAGTCCTGCGCTACATCGCCGACGAGAACGTGGAGTTCGTCGACGTCCGGTTCTGCGACCTGCCCGGCATCATGCAGCACTTCACGGTGCCCGCCGCGGCCTTCGACGCCGACGCCTTCGAAGAGGGGATCGCCTTCGACGGCTCGTCCGTGCGCGGGTTCCAGTCGATCCACGAGTCGGACATGCTGCTGCTGCCCGACCCCTACACGGCGCGCGTCGACCCGTTCCGCGCGGAGAAGACGCTGTTGATGAACTTCTTCGTGCACGACCCGTTCACCCGCGAGTCCTACAGCCGCGACCCGCGCAACATCGCCCGCAAGGCCGAGGAGTACATCAGTGAGTCGACCATCGCCGACCGCGCGTTCTTCGGGCCGGAGGCGGAGTTCTACATCTTCGACTCGGTGCGCTTCGGCAACGTGGAGAACACCGCGTTCTACGAGGTCGACTCGGTGGAGGGCTGGTGGAACACCGGCCGCGACGAGGAACACGGCAACCTCGGCTACAAGACCCCGTTCAAGGCGGGCTACTTCCCGGTGTCGCCGCGCGACCACTTCGCCGACCTGCGCGACCAGATGGTGCGCAACCTGGCCGGCGTGGGCATCGAAGTGGAGAAGGCGCACCACGAGGTCGGCAGCGGCGGGCAGGCCGAGATCAACTACCGGTTCAACACGCTGCTGCACGCGGCCGACGACCTGCAGCTGTTCAAGTACGTCGTGAAGAACACGGCCTGGGAGCAGGGCAAAACGGTGACCTTCATGCCGAAGCCGCTGTACAACGACAACGGCTCGGGCATGCACTGCCACCAGTCGCTGTGGGACGACAATGGCCCGCTGTTCTACGACGAGGCGGGTTACGGCGGGCTGTCCGACCTGGCGCGGCACTACGTCGGCGGGATCCTGCACCACGCGCCGAGCCTGCTCGCGTTCACCAACCCGACGGCGAACTCCTACCACCGGCTGGTGCCGGGCTTCGAGGCGCCGATCAACCTGGTGTACTCGCAGCGGAACCGGTCGGCGTGCGTGCGCATCCCGGTGACCGGCTCGTCGCCGAAGGCCAAGCGGATCGAATTCCGCTGCCCGGACTCCTCAGGCAATCCGTACCTGGCGTTCTCCGCGATGCTGATGGCCGGGCTGGACGGGGTGCGCAACAAGCTGGAGCCGCCGTCGCCGATCGACAAGGACCTGTACGAGCTGCCGCCCGAGGAGGCGCGGGACGTGGCGCAGGTGCCCGCGTCGCTGGAGGCGGTGATCGACCGGCTCGAAGCCGATCACGAGTTCCTCCTCGCGGGCGGCGTCTTCACCGAGGACGTGATCGAGACGTGGATCGACTTCAAGCGCGAAACGGAGATCGACCCGCTGCGGCTGCGGCCGCACCCGTACGAATTCGCGCTCACCTACGACGTGTAGGTGTTGACCGCCGCGCGGCAGGGGCGGACCATGACCTCTCCCGGGTCTGAAAAGGAGCGGGAAATGACTTTCGTACAGGTCATCGAGTACAAGACCGAGCACCCGGAACAGATGAACGACATGATGGACCGCTGGCTGGCGGAGACGCGGGGCAAGCGGACCGCCACGCACGCGGTGCTGATGAGCGACCGGGAACGCCCCGGCACCTACATGGAGTTCGTCGAGTTCCCGTCCTATGAGGACGCCATGCGCAACTCGTCCCTGCCGGAGACGGACCGGTTCGCGAAGGAGATGATGGCCCTCTGCGAGGGCGACCCGGTGTTCCACAACCTGGAGGTGATGCGCGACGAGCGCCTCTGAGCGCCGCGCTCACGGCTCCGCGCGGACCGGCTCCCCGCCGGTCACGAACGCCTCCCGCGGGTGCTGCACCGACGCCGGCGAAAGGATGTCCCGCCCGAACCGAGCCGCGGTCAGCCAGACCGCCAGCACCCGCACCTTGCGTTCCCAGCTGGGCACGGCCGGCACGTGATAGCCGCGGTGCATGAGCCACGCCGGCAGCCCGGTGACGACGATCCGCCGGTACTGGAAGATGCCGCGGCCGAGGCCGAGCGTGGCGATCGCGCCGAGGCTGTGGTGCACGTACGGCTTCGGCGGGCGGCCGCGCAGCGTGGCGATGATGTCGCGCGCCAGCAGTTTGCCCTGCCGGTACGCGTGCTGCGCGTTGGGCACAGTCCGCGCGCCCGGCACGGGCGAGGCCGGCACCGCGGCGGCGTCACCGGCCGCCCACGCGTCCGGCACCGGCGCCGCCTCCGTGCCGGCCCGCAGGTCCGGCCGCACGACGATCAGCCCGCGCTCGTCCACCGGCAGGTCGGTGTGCCTGCCGGTGACCGGGTTCGCGCCGTCGCCCGCGGTCCACACGATCAGCTCCGAGTCGACCTCCTCGCTGCTGGACAACACGACGTGCCCGCCGACCGCTGAGGTGACCTGCGTGTTCAGGTGCACGCGCGCGCCGCGCTGCTCGAGGCCGGGTTGTGACGACCGGAGCGGCCCTGGTGCCGCGGATCACGTCAGCGGGACTGGAGCCAGTCGCGGTAGCGGGTGGTGGCGGGACGGCCGCCGGTGAGCACGTCGCCCTTGACCGCGGCGAACAGGCCTGCCGTCTCGTCGGTGACCACCCGGCGGCCGTCGCCGGTCGCGGCGAGCGTGATGCGGCCCAGTTCGTCGGGCGGGACGACCTCGGGGCAGCCGACCTCGCGGGCGCCGCCCAGCGGGGCTTCGGTCGCGGCCTCGGCGACCGCGGCGGCGACCTCGGCAGAGCTGATCGGCTGGATCGGCGTGGACGGCAGGCGCACCGCCTGGTCGAGCCCCTCCTCGGTGAGCAGGTCGACGCCGGTGGCCCGCGAGTGCCCGGCAGCGTCGTGGCCCGCGGCGACGAGCCGGTCGACGACCTGGGAGCCGATGAGGCCGGTGCCGATCACCGCGATCTTCATGGGGCACTCGCGCCTGGCCGAGCTGCACGGGGTGTCCGGGACGTACCTGGCGAAGCAGCTGCAGTCGTTGTCCCGCGCGGGGCTGGTCCACTCGGTGTGTTCGAGGCGGACAAGGCGTGGCGGGCCGCGCCGCGGCAGGTATCGGTGGCCGACCTGGGCCGCATGGTCGGCACCGACTACGAAGGCGACGTGCTGGGCCAGGTCGGGAAGTGGCTCAGCAGACCGTCCTAACCGGACTGCCAGTGCCAGCCCGAGCGGCGCAGTGCGTCGGCGCGGGCCAGGACGCTTTCCAGGCGCGCGGCGGATTCGGCCTTGTCCCAGTACCGGTCGGCGGCCGTGGTCTGGGCGTCGTGCTTGCGGTAGAGCACGCTCGGCTCGGCGATGAACTCCCCCGACGCCACCGCCTCGGCCGCCAGCAGCAGCCCGACGGTCTCCGCGCCGGTCAGCGCCGGCCAGCCGCCCAGCGCGCGCACCAGGTCCGTGTGCGCCGCGAACGTGTTGGCCTGCACGGACAACCGGTCGTCGAGCTGTTCGGCGTAGAACCGGCCCGGCGGGACCGGCCCGGGCGGCGGGTCGCAGGGTCCGGGCCGCGTCGAGCCGTCCGGCAACAGGTCGACGCACGCCGAGGTGCACCACGCCACCCGGCCCAGCGCCTCGATGTCCCTGGCCAGCGCGCCGGGCAGCAGCACGTCGTCGGCGTCCAGCGTGCGCACCACCGAGCCGGTCGCCCGCGCCAGCGCCATCGTGCGCGCGACCGCGGCACGGCCGGGCAGCCCGAAACCCGGCAAGACGCGCTCATCGGACGGCAGGCAGCCCACCACGCCGCTGTCGCCGTCCTCCTGCAGGCACCACTCCCACTCCCAGCCGGGCGGCAGTTCCTGGTCGCACAGCGAGGTGTAGGCCTCCCGCAGGAAGTGGTGTCCCCCGTCGTGGACGGCCGTGATCACACTGACCTTCGGCAACGGATCCCCCAGATCGAGACGATGTCCGTCACCATCAAATCAGCCCACGCCCCGGAGCGGGTCACGGCATCCGGGAATCCGGCCGCATGGGTGACCGGTGAAATGCGGTTTCACCGGTCTTTCATCGCCCGCCCCTACCGTTCGCCGGGATTCGTCCACACGAACCGGGAGGGTTCGATGAAGAAGATCGCGGCACTGCTGACCGGACTGGCGGTCGCGGCGACGGCGTACCTGGTGGCCTCGCCCGCCGCGCAGGCCGCCCCGTGCGAGGGGACCTACACCATCGTCGTCGGCGGGACCGGCGACAACGACTCCGACGACCCGTACTGGCAGGGCAACATCAGCCAGCGCGTCGGCTACCCGGCGATCCCGGTCGGCATCAACGCGCGGCAGGGCGTCAACGAGCTGAACCGGCTGATCCGCGACCAGCGCAACGTCTGCCCCGGGCAGCACGTGAAGGCCGTCGGGTTCTCGCTCGGCGCGGCCGTCGTGCACACCTGGGTGACCGAGAACTGGCCGACCATCGACGACGTGAACGCCGTGCTGATCGCCGACCCGAAGCGGGCGGCGGGCCCGGGCAACGCGGGCGCCGCGGCGCACCCGCTGGTCGCGCCGGTGGTCGGCGCGCCGCTCGCCGGAGCGGACGACTTCTTCGGCGACATCCCGACCCTGACGCTCTGCACGGACGACATCATCTGCGACGCCAACGCGGCGTCCGGCCTGCCCGGGTACCTGTGGGAAGGCAGGCACGGCAACTACAACTTCAACGTGGACGCCTACTCCGACGACGCGAGCGGGCAGTGGTTCAACGGGGTCTACATCCCCTGATCGCCAGTCGGTGACCCCGGGCCTGGGTGGATCGGCCCGGGGCCGCCGCACGTCAACGGTTGTATCCGACAGGGGCGCTGAGCGTAGCGAAGGGGCGCGGCCCGCCCGCGTCAGCGGAACTGGTGCACCACCATCTCCACCAGCGCGGCCACATCCGCCTCCGCCATGGGGCCGCCCGTGATGCCCATCCGGTGCAGCAGCGTGCCGACCACCACGTCGATGAACAGCAGCACCCGGTTCTCCGGCTCCCCCAGCGCGTCCTGCAGCACCACGCGGTACGGGTCCTGCAACCGCGTCGTCAGGACCTCGCGCAGCGCCGGGTCGTTCACCGCGTCCACGAAGACCCCCGCGAACGCCGCGCCGACCCCGGGCTCGGCGATCTTCGCCGCGGCCCAGTGCACCGCGCGCGTCAGCACCTCCTCCCGGCCCTCGCCCTCCAGCGGCACCGGGCCGAACGCGTGCACCAGGCAGTCCGTGATCAACGCGCCCTTCGACGGCCACCGGCGGTAGATCGTCGTCTTCGCGACGCCCGCCGCCGCCGCGATGCGGTCCATCGTCGCGCCCGCGTAGCCCAGTTCGTGGACCGTTCGCAGCGTCGCGGCGAAGACCTCGGCGTCGATGCCGGCGCGGGGGCGGCCGGGCGATTTGGCGGAGCTCATGGCGACACCCTAGCCAATTCCGCTACCATCGGTATCGCTACCGCCAGTAGCGTAAACCGAGGAGGGGACATGGCCGATCGACCACCGCCGGGCATCCGGCTGCTGCACGCGCTCGCCAAGGAGCCGGACTGGGCCGCGATGACCGACGCGGAACTGGCCGCCTTCAGCGAGCGCACCAACCGCAAGCGCACCTCACGGCTGGCGCGGCTGATCACCGGGCGCCCGGACCGCGGCGCGACGATCGAGTGGCAGGACGTGACAGCCCCCGGCCGCACCATCCGGGTCCGCGTCCACCGGCCGCGGCACGGCGAGAACCTGCCGGTCGTGATTCACGTGCACGGCGGCGGCTTCACCGGCACGGCCGTGCAGTGCGACTGGGTCAACAGCCACCTCGCCGCCCGCCTGCCGACCGTCGTCGTCTCGGTCGAGCACCGCCTCCTCGCCCCGGGCACCCCGCTGACCGCCGCCGCCGAGGACGCCTGGGACGTGCTCCAGCAAGCCGGAACCTGGGGCGACCCCGCGCGCATCGCGGTGTTCGGCGAGAGCACCGGCGGGCTGATCGCCGCGCTGTCCGCGATCCGCGCCCGCGACACCGGCCTGCGACTGCGCGCCCAGGTGCTGGTCAACCCGGCGCTCGACCTGACCGAGACCGCCTACGACCACCCCTCGATGAGCGAGCACGCGCAGAGCCCGATGCTGACGATCGAGCAGATGCGGCTGTTCCACCGCCTGGCCGCACCACCCGGGACGGATCCGCTCCCGCTGTCGCCGCTGCGGGCGGACGACCTCGGCGGGCTGGCCCCGGCGCTCGTCGTGGTGCCCACACTCGACCCGCTCGCCGACCACGGCCGCCGGTACGCCGAGCGGCTGCGCGACGCCGGCACTCCTGCCGCACTGGCCGCGCACCGCGGGGCGCCACACGCGTTCCTCAGCATGCCCGGCCTTGTCCCCCAGGCGAAGCCCGCCCGCGCGGAGATCACCGCCTTCCTCGCCGGGCATCTCGTGGCGGCACTGGAGACGCGATGACGGAAAGCATCGGACGCCTGCTGCGGCCGCACGCCGGGAGCTTCGCCGCCGTGGTGGTGCTGCAGGTGATCGGCGCGGTCGCCGGCCTGGCGCCGCTGCTCGCGGTCGTCGAACTGGGCCGCACGCTGCTGTCCCCGGAACCGGCCGACGAGAGTCGCGTGTGGACGGTCGTCGCCCTGGGCGCGGCCGGCCTGCTCGTCCGGATGCTGTTCACCGCCGCGTCGGCCGGAGTGGGGCACGTCCTGGACGACCGGGTGCAGCTGTCCTTCCGCCGCCTGCTGGCCGAGCGGCTGGGCCGCGTGCCGATCGGCTGGTTCGCCCGCCGCCGCACCGGCGAGCTGGCCAAGGTGGTCGGCGACGACGTCAGCGCCGTGCACCCGTTCATCGCCCACACGCCGGGCGAGCTGGTGTCCGCGTTCGTCGTGCCGCTGGTGTCGCTGGTCTACCTGGTGACGATCGACTGGCGGCTCACCCTGATCACGCTGGTGCCCGTGGTGCTGGCGATAGCGCTGGTCCCGCTGATGATGACCGCCGCCCGGCAGCGCGAGCAGCAGGAGTTCGACGCGGCCATGGGCCGGATCGCGAGCTCCGTCGTCGAGTTCGTGCGCGGCATCGCGGTGGTCAAGGCGTTCGGCGGGTCCGAGCGTGCGCACCGGAGGTTCCGCACCGCCACCGACGACTTCGTCGGCACCTTCCTCCGCTGGGTGCGCGGCATGTCCGGGATCGCGGCCGGGATGCAGCTGGCGTTGTCACCGCCGTTCGTGCTGGTGGTCGTGTTGATCGGCGGGGCGGCCCTGATCACGTCCGGCAGCCTCGCCCCGGCCGACCTGCTGCCCTTCGTGCTGCTCGGCCTCGGCCTGACCGCCCCGGTGGCGGCCCTCGGACACGGCTTCGACGACCTCCAGGCCGCCGGTCGCGCGGTCGGCCGGATCCGCGAGGTGCTGGCGGTGCCGCCGCTGCCCGAGCCCGCGCACCCGGCCGAGCCCGACGGGCACCGCGTCGAGCTGCGTGGCGTCCGATTCGGGTACACCGAGGGGCACGAGGTGCTGCGCGGCGTCGACCTGGCGCTCGAACCGGGCACGGTCACCGCGCTCGTCGGGCCGTCCGGCAGCGGGAAGTCCACTTTGGTCCAGTTGCTGCCGCGGTTCTTCGACCCGGACGCCGGTTCGGTCACGCTCGGCGGCGTCGACCTGCGGGAGATCGGCAGCGACCGGCTCTACCGGACGGTGTCGTTCGTCTTCCAGGAGACGTCGTTGCTGCGCGCCTCGGTCGCGGACAACATCGCGCTGGCGGTGCCGCGGGCCGCGCGCGAGGACGTCGTCCGTGCCGCTCGCCTGGCGAACATCCACGACCGGATCCTCGAACTGCCACGCGGGTACGAGACCGTGCTCGGCGAGGAGGCGAGCCTGTCCGGCGGGGAGGCGCAGCGGATCGCCATCGCCCGCGCGCTGCTCGCCGACGCGCCCGTCCTGGTGCTGGACGAGGCCACCGCCTTCGCCGACCCGCAGACCGAACACGCGGTGCGCGAGGCGCTGGCCACGCTGACGGGCGACCGGACGATCCTGGTCATCGCCCACCGGCTGGAGACCATCGCCGACGCCGACACCGTCGTCCTGCTCGAAAACGGGTCGATCGCCGAACGCGGCCGTCCCGCCGAACTGCTCGCCGGCAACGGGAAGTTCGCCGCGTTCTGGCGCGCCCGGGGAGAGGAACCACGATGATCACCACGCTGCTGCGCGTGCTCGGCCACGAACACGCCCGGCCGGTCCGGCGCACCGTCGCTCTGATGACCACCACCGCGGTCGCCGAGGGCCTGTCCTACGCCCTGCTGGTGCCGGTGCTGCGGGCGCTGTTCGGCCCCTCCCCCGGCGAGGTGTGGCCGTGGCTGATCGCGTTCGGCGCCGCGGTGGTGGTGTACGGGGTGCTGCGGTACGCCAGCGATCTGTCCGGTTTCCGCGTGGGCACCACATTGTTGCGCGGGATGTACCACCGGCTCGGCGACCACCTGGCCCGGCTGCCGCTGGGCTGGTACAGCGCCGGGCGGGTCGGCGAGGTGTCCGTGCTGGCCAGCCGTGGCGTGCTGCAGGCGATGAGCGTCATCGCGCACCTGCTGGCGCCGTTCGTCTCGGCTTGTGTGACACCGCTGACGATCGTCGTGGTGATGATCGCGTTCGACTGGCGGCTGGGGCTGGCCGCGCTGGCGGCCGCGCCGCTGGTGGTGGCGGTCCAGGTGTGGGCGGGACGGGCCACGGCGGCCGCGGACGCCGAACGCCACGAGCGCGACCAGCAGGCCACGGCGCGGGTGATCGAGTTCCTCCAGGCGCAGCCGGTGCTGCGGGCGGGCGGCCGGACCGCAGAACGGTTCCGGCTGCTGGACGACTCGCTGCGCAACGTGCAGCGGGCGTCGCGGCGGGCCACGTTGTCGGCGCTTCCGGGCGCGGTCGGCCTGACGCTCGTGGTGCAGGCGGTGTTCACCGCGCTGCTGGTGCTGGGCGCGGCCCTCGCGCTCGGCGCGGGCGTCGGGGCGGCGGAGGTGTTGTCGATCCTCGTGCTGGCGGCCCGGTGCGCGGATCCGTTGCTGTCGCTGGCCGAGACCGGGGGCAAGCTGCGCGGCGCCCGTGCGGAGCTGGCCAGGCTCGACGCGGTGTTGCGCACCGAGCCGCTGCCGGAACCGGCCGACCCGGTGACGCCGGCGCGGCACGACCTGGAGTTCGACGGGGTCACCTTCCGGCACGGCGACCGCACGGTGGTCGACGGCGTGTCACTGTCCATTCCGGAGGGTCAGCGGCTCGCGGTGGTCGGCCCGTCCGGTGCCGGGAAGAGCACGCTGTTGCAGCTGATCGCGCGGTTCTACGACGTGGACGCCGGCGCGGTGCGGATCGGCGGCGTGGACGTGCGGGCGATGGCGGCGGCGGATCTGATGTCGCGGATCGCCATCGTGTTCCAGGACGTGTACCTGTTCGACGGCACGATCGAGGAGAACGTGCGGCTCGGCCGCCCCGGCGCGACCCACGCGGAGGTCCGCGCCGCGGCGACGGCGGCCCGGCTGGACGAGGTGATCGACCGCCTGCCCGGCGGCTGGTCGGCCACCGTCGGCGAAGGCGGAGCCCTGCTCTCCGGCGGCGAACGCCAGCGCGTGTCGATCGCCAGGGCGCTGCTGAAGGACGCTCCGGTGGTGCTGCTGGACGAGGTGACGTCGGCGCTGGCCCCGGCGAACGAATCCGCGGTGCACGAGGGAATCGAGCGGCTGATGGCGGGCCGCACGGTGGTGATGGTGGCGCACCGGCTGCGCACCGTCCGGAGCGCCGACCACATCGTCTTCCTGGACAACGGCCGGATCACCGAGCAGGGCACGCACGAGGAGCTCCTGTCCCGCGGCGGCCGGTACGCGCGGTTCTGGCAGCTGTCCCTGGAGCCGGCGAACGACTGATCAGACGCGGTCGACCAGGAAGTCGATCATCTCGTGTATCACGGCCCGAACGGAGGGATGGCACCGCTCGGCCGTGAGGAAAGCGTGCGGCAACCCGTCCACGGTGGTGAGCACGTGCTCTGTCGACACATCCTCCACGCGGGCCGCGAGGCGTTCCGCGGCAACGGCGGGCGCCGAGGTCGGCGCCCGCCGAGTCGCCGGCGATGGCGAGGCGGCGCGGCCGCTGCTGAACCCGCCACCATGGAGGTACAACAGGATCGGATGCCGCCCACGGCCCGTTGGTTCGATGTTCTCATCGGTGGTGCCGGCGCCACCGGCCCGGCGGATCAGCGTCCCCTTCCGGATCGCACCGAGTTCTCGTTCCGCAGTGCCCGTGGCGACCTCCGACGCAACTCGCCCGGCGCCCGGTCCTCACTCCACCTTCTTCGCCGGCGCTTGGCCGTTGCTCTCGGGCAGCCCTTCGCCCGTGGGGGCCACCTGCAGGCAGAAGTCGCCGTCGTAGTGGCGGTTTCCGGTCAGCACCGCCTGCTCCACGATCTCCGCGCTCTTCTCCTCCCGCCGGATCATCGGGTCGCTGCGGAGGTCCTTCGCGAGCGCCACGCACAGCACCACCATCACCAGCGCGAACGGCGCCGCCGCGATGATCGTCAGGTTCTGCAGCCCGGTGAGCGCCTCGTCGCCACCTCCGCCGACCAGCAGCATCACCGCGGCCACGCCCCCGGTCGCCACGCCCCAGAACACCACCAGCCAGCGCTTCGGCTCGATCGCGCCGCGTTGCGACATCGACCCCATCACCAGCGACGCGGCGTCCGCGCCGGAGACGAAGAAGATCGCCACCAGCACCATCACCAGCACGCTCGCCACGGCGGCCAGCGGGAACTGGTCGAGCACCCCGAACATCTGCGACTGCGCGCTGCCCGCGCTCGCCAGATCCGTCCCACTCCGCTGGAGCGTGATCGCCGTACCGCCCATGATGCTGAACCACACCAGGCTCACCACGGACGGAACGAGGATCACGCCGACCACGAACTGCTTGATCGTGCGGCCGCGGCTGATCCGCGCGATGAACATGCCCACGAACGGCGTCCACGAGATCCACCACGCCCAGTAGAAGATCGTCCACGAGGACAGCCAGCTCTCCATGTTCTCGCCGCCGGAGGCGCCCGACCGCGAGATCATCTCGCCCATCTCGCGGAAGTAGTCGCCGATCGTGGAGGGCACCAGGTTGAGGATGAAGATCGTCGGCCCGACCACGAACACGAACACCGCGAGCACGGCGGCCAGCACCATGTTGATGTTGGACAGCCACTGGATGCCCTTCGCCACCCCGGACACCGCGGAGGCGACGAACGCCACCGTCAGCACCGCGATCACGCCGATGAGCAGGCCGGTGCCCGGGTTGTCCGACAGCCAGCCCCGCTGCACGAGCCCGCTGCCGATCTGCAACGCGCCCAGCCCGAGCGACGCGGCGGACCCGAACAGCGTCGCGAAGATCGCCAGGATGTCGATGAGCCTGCCCAGCGGCCCCTCGCTCACCCGCTCACCGAACAGCGGCGCGAACGCTGAGCTGATCAGTTGTTTGCGGCCGCGCCGGAAGGTGCCGTAGGCGATGGCGAGCCCGACCACCGCGTACATCGACCACGGGTGGATGGCCCAGTGGAACAGCGAGGTCGCCATCGCGGTCTCCACCGCCGCGTCGGTGCTGCCCGCGACCGTGCCCGGCGGCGGCTCCACGAAGTGCGACAACGGTTCGGCGACCCCGTAGAACATGAGCCCGATGCCCATGCCGGCGCTGAACATCATCGCGATCCACGACACCGTGCGGAACTCCGGCCGCTCGCCGTCGTGGCCGAGCGGGATCTTGCCGTACCGGCTGAACGCCAGCCAGATCGCGAACAGGACGAACCCCGTCGCGGCCAGCAGGAACGCCCAGCCGGTGTTCCGGATCAGCCAGTCCAGCACCCCCGCCGACACGCTGGAGAGGTTGTCGGTGGCGAACACGCCCCAGGCGAGGAACGCCGCCGCGACCACCGCCGCGACGACGAACACCACGCGATCCATCCCGCCGCGCGCTCTGGGTTCCGCGGGTTTCCGGGTCGTTGCTTCCGTGCTGGGCACGACGCTCACCGCCTCTTGCTCGAGTTGGTTGTCCGGCTGCCCCCCTGCGCTCTGCGAGATGGTCACCGCGTCACCGCCCGCCGGCCAGTGTCCGCTCGACCCACTGGTGGAATTCGCCGATGTGGTGTTCGGACGGCACCAGGACCCCGCCGCGGGCGTAGGCGCGCGAGGACATCGCGGGCTGGCAGCGCTCGCAGGCGTCGAAGTCCTGCTGGTTCACGCGGTGGAACAGCTCGACCGAGTGTGACACGTCGCGGCCGGAGTCCACCACTTCGCGGGCGTAGAGCCAGTCGCATTCGACGATCGTGCGGTCGACCGCCATCGGGAACATCCGGTGGATGATCACGTGGTCGGGCACGAGGTTGACGAACACCTGCGGCCGCACGGTGATCGCGTAGTAGCGGCGGTCCTGGTGCTCGTCCACCCCGCCGAGCCGGTCGAACCCGGCGCTGCCGTCCACGGTGAACCCGCTGACGTCCTCGCCGAACTCCGCGCCGTGGCCCACGTAGTACTGCGCGGCGTAGCCGTCGGCGAACTCCGGCAGCACCTCGGTCAGCTCGGGGTGGATCGTCGCGCAGTGGTAGCACTCCATGAAGTTCTCGATGATGAGCTTCCAGTTGGCCTTGACGTCGTAGGTGATCCGCCTGCCCAGGGCCAGCTCGTCGATGCCGTAGTTGCCGATCGCGTCGAGCTGCCCGAGCCGGCCCGCCACGTCCGCCTGCACCGTCTCTTCGAAGGACGGCGGCTCCTCGGCCAGGCACAGCCACGCGTAGCCGAGCCACTCCCGCAGGTGCACCGGCTTAAGGCCGTACTCGGTGCGGTCGATGTCCGGCATCGAGGTCAGGTTCGGCGCCGCGACGAGCTTGCCGTCCAGGCCGTAGGTCCACGCGTGGTAGGGGCACTGGAAGTTCCGCTTGACCGTGCCGCTCTCTTCCACGCACAGGCGCGCGCCGCGGTGGCGGCAGATGTTGAGGAAGGCCCGCAGGGCGCCGTCGCGGGACCGGGTCACCAGCACGCTCTCGCGGCCGATCTGCACGGTGCGGAAGTTTCCGGGTTGCGGCAGGTCCGCGCTGCGGACCGCGCAGAACCACATCTGCTCGAAGATCTTCTCCTGCTCCAGCGCGAAGATCGTCTCGTCGGTGTAGGTGATCCCGCCGAGTGTGGGGATCAGGCTCGACGGGAGCCCGGGCTGGTCGGTGGACGGCGCGGTGGTGGTGTTCTCGGTCAACGAACGCTCCGTGGTGGTGTGAGTGACCGGGGACTGGTTGTTGCTTCTTCCGCAACACCTGCGTGATGTGCAACTGCGACGCGGACCACAGTGCGGCCTGCGCGCCGGGTCTGTCAAGACCTGAACCGGGGATGGCGCGGAGTTTTCCTGACGGCAACACGAGGGGCCGAATCCCTGCGACACAAGGGACTCACGAGTAACAAAGGTTCGCCGGAATCGGCTCTTGACCCCGCCGGACGCCGAGCCGTAGCGTGGCGGCCAGTTGATATATCAGTCGGCGAACAGAGGTATGAGACCGGGAGGCAGCATGTCGGTGGCCATCGGCCGCGCTGGCGCACTCAGCCCCCAGCGCGTGCTCGGGCGTTCCCTGCTCCAAACCGATCCGGAGGTGCACGCGGCGATCGGCCGCGAACTCGGCCGCCAGCGCGACACCCTGGAGATGATCGCGAGCGAGAACTTCGCGCCGCTGGCGGTGATGCAGGCGCAGGGGTCGGTGCTGACCAACAAGTACGCCGAGGGCTACGCCGGCCGCCGCTACTACGGGGGCTGCGAACACGTCGACGAGATCGAGACGCTGGCCATCGACCGGCTCAAGGCGCTCTTCGGCGCGGAGTACGCGAACGTGCAGCCGCACTCCGGCGCACAGGCCAACGCCGCCGCCATGGCCGCGCTGCTGGAGCCCGGCGACACGATCCTCGGCCTGGACCTCGCGCACGGCGGGCACCTGACGCACGGGATGAAGCTCAACTTCTCCGGCCGCCTCTACGACGTGGCCGCCTACCACGTGCGCCCCGAGGACCACCGCGTCGACATGGACGAGGTCGAGCGGCTGGCCAGGGAGCGCAGGCCGAAGCTGATCGTCGCAGGCTGGTCGGCCTACCCGCGGCACCTGGACTTCGCCGCGTTCCGCCGGATCGCCGACGAGGTCGGCGCGTACCTGATGGTCGACATGGCGCACTTCGCCGGCCTGGTCGCGGCGGGCCTGCACCCCTCCCCCGTGCCGCACGCGCACGTCGTCACCTCGACCACGCACAAGACGCTCGGCGGGCCGCGCGGCGGGGTGATCCTGGCCGAGCGGTCGCTGGCGAAGAGGCTCAACAGCAGCGTGTTCCCCGGTCAGCAGGGCGGGCCGCTGGAGCACGTCATCGCGGGCAAGGCCGTGGCGTTCAAGCTGGCCGCCGAGCCGGAGTTCCGCGAGCGCCAGGAACGCACCCTGCAGGGCGCGAAGATCCTCGCCGACCGGTTCCTGCGCGAGACCGGGATCGGGGTGCTGACGGGCGGCACCGACGTGCACCTGGTGCTGGCCGACCTGCGGGAGTCCGAATTGGACGGAAAGCAGGCCGAGGACCGGCTGCACGAGGTCGGGATCACGGTCAACCGCAACGCCGTCCCGTTCGACCCGCGCCCACCGATGATCAGCTCCGGCCTTCGGTTCGGCACGCCCGCGCTGGCCGCCCGCGGGTTCGGCCCCGACGACTTCGCCGAGGTCGCCGACATCGCCGCGCTGGCCCTGCGCCCGGACGCCTCCGCCGCCGACCTGGACAAGCTCTCCGCCCGCGTCGCCGACCTCACCGCCCGCCACCCCCTCTACCCGGAGCTGACGGCATGACCACCCCCCAGCCCCCTGGCGCGCACCTGCCCGACCACCCGGACTTCCTGTGGCGCAACCCGGAACCGAAGCGCGGCTACGACGTCGTGATCGTCGGCGGCGGCGGGCACGGCCTGGCCACCGCGCACTACCTGGCGCGCAACCACGGCATCACCAACGTCGCGGTCCTGGAGCGCGGCTGGCTGGCCGGCGGGAACATGGCCCGCAACACCACGCTGATCCGCTCCAACTACCTGTGGGACGCCTCCGCGGCGATCTACGAGCACGCCCTGAAGCTGTGGGAGGGCCTCGAAGACGACCTGGGCTATCCGATCCTGTTCTCCCAGCGCGGGGTGCTGAACCTGGCGCACACCGAGCAGGACGTGCGCGACAGCGTGCGGCGGGTGGAGGCCAACAAGCTCAACGGCATCGACGCCGAGTGGCTCTCCCCCGACGAGGTCGCCAAGGTCTGCCCGATCGTCAACGTCTCCGGCGACATCCGGTACCCGGTGCTGGGCGCGACGTACCAGCCGCGCGCGGGCATCGCCAAGCACGACTACGTCGCCTGGGGTTTCGCCCGCCGGGCCGACGAGGCCGGGATCGACCTGATCCAGGACTGCGAGGTCACCGGGTTCACTGTGGACGGTGGCCGGGTGACGGGTGTGCGGACCAGCCGTGGCGACATCGCCTGCGGCACCGTCGCGCTGTGCGCGGCCGGGCACACCTCGGTGCTGCTGGACCAGCTGGGCGTGCGGGCGCCGCTGCAGTCGCACCCGCTGCAGGCCCTGGTGTCGGAGCTGCTGGAGCCGGTGCACCCGACGATCGTGATGTCCAACGCCGTGCACGTGTACGTGTCCCAGGCGCACAAGGGCGAACTGGTGATGGGCGCGGGCGTGGACTCCTACAACGGGTACGGCCAGCGCGGCGCCTTCCACATCATCGAGCGGCAGATGGCGGCCGCGGTGGAGCTGTTCCCCGTGTTCGCCCGGGCGCACCTGCTGCGCAGCTGGGCCGGGATCGTGGACGTCACGCCGGACGCCTCGCCGATCGTCGGCCGCACGCCCTACGACAACGTCTACCTCAACTGCGGCTGGGGCACCGGCGGGTTCAAGGCCACCCCGGGCCTGGGCTGGTGCCTGGCCGACACGATCGCCAACGGCGAGCCGCACCCGTACGTCGAGCCGTTCGGCCTGGACCGCTTCGTCACCGGCGCGCTCGTCGACGAGCACGGCGCCGCCGCCGTCGCCCACTAGGAGCCACGCATGCAACTCATCACCTGCCCGTGGTGCGGGCCGCGCGAGGAAGTGGAATTCCACTACGGCGGCCAGGCCCACCTCGCCTACCCGGACGACCCCGCCGCGTTGTCCGACGAGGAGTGGGCGCACTTCGTCTTCTTCCGCGACAACCCCAAGGGCCCGTTCGCCGAACGCTGGAGCCACGCGGCCGGCTGCCGTCGCTGGTTCAACGCGGTCCGCGACACCCGGACCTACGAGTTCCTGGCCGTGTACCCGATGGGCCAGTCCGCACCGGAGGTGGCGTCATGAGCCGCATCAAGGGTTACGGCCGGATCGACCGCACCCGCACCGTCGGGTTCACCTTCGACGGGGTGACCTACACCGGCCACCCGGGCGACACGCTGGCCTCGGCGCTGCTCGCCCACGGCGTGCACGCGGTGGGCACGAGCGTGAAGTTCGGCCGTCCGCGCGGGATCGGCGCGGCGTGGGTCGAGGACCCGACCGGGCTGGTGCAGATCGAGGAGCCGTTCCCGGAGCCGATGCTGCTCGCCGCGACCGTGGAACTGACCGACGGGCTCGTGGCGCGCGGGCTCGCCGGGCAGGGCCGGCTCGCGGAGGTGGCCGACACCGCCCGCTACGACCGCAAGCACACGCACTGCGACACGCTCGTCGTCGGGGCGGGCCCGGCCGGGTTGCTGGCCGCGCGGTCCGCCGCACGGCGCGGGGAGCGGGTCGTGCTCGTCGACGACCGGGCCGACGCGGGTGGCTCGCTGACCGGCACCGAGGTGATCGACGGGCGGCCGTCGCGCGAGTTCGTCGCCGAGGTGGTGGCCGAGCTGGCCGCCGCCCCGGAGGTGCTGCACCTGCAGCGCACCACGGCGTTCGGGCAGTACGACGACGGGTTCGTGCTGGCGCTGGAGCGGCGCACCGACCACCTCGGCACCGCCGCGCCGCGCAACCTCTCGCGCCAGCGGGTACACCGGATCCGCGCGCGGCACGTCGTGGTCGCGACCGGCGCGCACGAGCGGCCGGTGGTGTTCGCCGACAACGACCGGCCGGGCATCATGCTCGCCTCCGCGGCGCGTGACTACCTGCACCGCTACGGGGTGCTCGCCGGACGCGAGGTCGTCGTGTTCACCACCAACGACTCCGCCTACGCCGCCGCGCTGGACCTGGAGCACGCCGGGGCGCGGGTCACCGTCCTCGACGCTCGCCCGAGCGCGCCGGAGCGCTGGGCCGCGCTGTGCCGGGAGCGGTCGATCGCCGTGCGGCCGGGCAGCGCCGTCGTCGGCACCACCGGCGAGCTCCGGATCACCGGCGTGGACACGGTCACCGCGGGCAAGGCCGAGTCGCTGCCGTGCGACCTGCTGCTGACCTCCGGCGGCTGGAACCCCGCCGCGCACCTGTTCAGCCACGTCCGCGGCGCGTTGCGGTACGACCCGGCGCTGGGCGCGTTCCGCCCGGCCGAGCCGATCCCCGGGGTGTCGGTGATCGGCGCCGCGAACGGCACGTTCGACCTCGCCGGGTGCCTGCGCGACGGCGCCGGGGACGACGCACCAGCCACGCCCGCGGAGCCGGAGACCACGCCGCCGCTGGTGCTGTGGCGCACCGAAGGCGACCCGGCCCGCCAGTTCGTGGACATCCAGCGCGACGCGACGGTCGCCGACATCGAGCGCGCGGTCGGCGCCGGGCTGCGGTCGGTCGAGCACATCAAGCGCTACACCACCATCGGCACCGCACACGACCAGGGCAAGACGTCCGGGGTGATCGCCTCCGGCATCGTCGCCGAGCTGCTCGGCAAACCGGTCGAGGACACCGGCACCACGACGTTCCGCCCGCCCTACACCCCGGTGGCGTTCGCCGCGCTGGCCGGGCGGGAGCGCGGGAAGCTGTTCGACCCCGAGCGGATCACCTCGCTGCACAGCTGGCACGTCGCGGCGGGGGCGGTGTTCGAGGACGTCGGGCAGTGGAAGCGGGCCCGCTACTACCCGGCGCCGCACGAGAACATGGACGCCGCCGTGCTGCGCGAGTGCGCCGCGGTCCGCGGCGGGGTCGGCATCCTGGACGGCTCCACCCTGGGCAAGATCGACGTGCAGGGCCCGGACGCCGCCGAGCTGCTCGACCGGCTCTACACCAACATGATGAGCACCCTGAAGGTCGGGCGCGTGCGCTACGGCGTCATGTGCGGCAACGACGGCATGGTGTTCGACGACGGCACGGTGCTGCGGCTGGCCGAGGACCGGTTCCTGGTCGTCACCACCACCGGCGGCGCGGCGCGCGTGCTGGACTGGATGGAGGAGTGGCTGCAGACCGAGTGGCCGGACCTGCGCGTGCACCTGACCTCGGTGACCGAGCAGTGGTCGGTGTTCCCGGTCGTCGGGCCGCGCTCGCGCGACGTGATCGCCGCGGCGTTCCCGCACCTGGACGTGTCCAACGAGGCGTTCCCGTTCATGTCCTGGCAGGACACCGAGGTCGACGGCGTCCCGGTGCGCATCGCCCGCATCTCGTTCTCCGGTGAGCTGGCGTTCGAGGTCAACGTGAACTCCTGGTACGCCAGGGCGATGTGGCTGCGCCTGCTCTCGGCAGGCGCGCGCTGGAACATCACCCCGTACGGCACGGAAACCATGCACGTGCTGCGCGCGGAGAAGGGCTACCCGATCGTCGGGCAGGACACCGACGGCACCGTCAGCCCGCACGACCTCGGCCTGGGCTGGGCGGTGTCGAAGAAGAAGCGGGACTTCGTCGGCAAGCGCTCGTTCACCCGCCCAGAGAACACCAACCCGCTGCGCAAGCAGCTGGTGTCGCTCCTGCCCGCCGACGCCCGCACCAAGCTGCCGGAGGGCTCCCAGGTCGTGGAGTTCCGCCCGGACGGCACCCTGCCCCCGCCGCCGGTGCCGATGCTCGGCCACATCACCTCCAGCTACCACAGCGCCGAGCTGGGCCGCCCGTTCGCGCTGGCCCTGGTCAAGGGCGGGCAGGCGCGCATCGGCGACACCGTCCACGTCCCGGTCGACGGCACGCTGGTGCCGGCCGAGATCGGCGGGATCGTGCTGGTCGACCCGGAAGGAGCACGCCGCGATGGCTGAGGCCCGTCTCTACCCCACGCATCCGCTGCAGCAGTGGATCCCCGCGCTGGCCGCCGCTTCGCGCAACGCGACCGGCCTGAACCTGGAGGCCGAGCCGCCGGTGGCCGCCGTGGACCTGCGCGTGACGCCACCGGCCGAGGTGCTCGGCACCCCGCTGCCCACCGAGCCGAACACCTGGGTCTACGCCGCCGACGGGCAGATCGTCTGGCTCGGCCCGGACGAATGGCTCGTCACCAGCACCGCCGCGGAGGGGCACGAACTGGAGGCGCGGCTGGGCGCCGCGGTCCGGCCGCGCGGCGGGGCCGCCATCGACGTGTCCGCGCAGCGCACCGGAATCCGGATCAGCGGACGGCACGCGCGGGACGTCCTGGCCACCGGCTGCTCGCTCGACCTGCACCCGCTGGCGTTCCCGTCCGGCCGGGCCGCGCAGACCACGCTCGGGCAGGCCCCGGTGCTGCTGCTCGCGCTGGGCACCGGCGACGACTTCCGGGTGTTCGTGCGGCCCTCGTTCGCCGGATACCTCGCCGACTGGCTCCTCGACGCGGCGCTGGAGTTCCAGCCCGCCGGGACCACCTCGTAGACCACAGACAGGAGACCACGATGAGCACCACACCCCGGGTTGTCATCATCGGCGCCGGCATCGTCGGCGCGAACCTGGCCGACGAGCTGACCGAACGCGGGTGGACCCGGATCACGGTCCTGGACCAGGGTCCGCTCCCGCTGACCGGCGGCTCGACCTCGCACGCGCCGGGCCTGGTGTACCAGACGAACCCGTCGAAGACGATGACCGAGTTCGCCACCTACACCGTCAACAAGCTGAAAAGCCTCGACGTGGACGGCGCCTGGTGCTTCAACCAGGTCGGCGGCCTGGAGGTCGCCACGACCCCGGAGCGCCTGGCCGACCTGCACCGCAAGCAGGGCTGGGCCACCTCGTGGGGTGTGCCCGGTGAGGTCGTCGGCCCCGAGGAGTGCGTGCGGCTGCACCCGCTGCTGGACCCCGAGCAGATCCTCGGCGGGTTCCACACGCCGACCGACGGGCTCGCGAAGGCCGCGCGCGCCGTGGTGGCCCTGCGGCGGCGCGCCGAATCCCGCGGCGCCGAATTCCACGGCAGCGTCCGGGTCACCGGCATCGCCCACACCGGCGGACGGGTCACCGGCGTGCGCACCACCGCCGGCGACTTCCCCGCCGACATCGTGGTGTCCTGCGCCGGGTTCTGGGGCCAGGCGATCGGCGAGATGGTCGGCATGCGGGTGCCGCTGCTGCCGCTGGCGCACCAGTACGTGCGCACCGGCCAGGTCGCGGACCTGGTGGGGCGCAACGACGAGCTGACCGAGGCCGGGCTGCCGATCCTGCGTCACCAGGACCGCGACCTGTACTACCGCGAGCACGTCGACTGCCTCGGCATCGGCTCCTACGCGCACCGCCCGATGCCGGTGCGCCTGTCCGACCTGCCCGAGGTCTCCGACGACGACCTCACCGAGGCGGCGATGCCGTCGATGCTGCCGTTCACCGAGGAGGACTTCGCGCCCTCCTGGGAGCACAGCAGGCAGCTGCTGCCGTCGCTGCGGTCGGCGAAGATCGAGACCGGGTTCAACGGGATCTTCTCCTTCACCCCGGACGGCGGCCCGCTGATCGGCGAGTCGCCCGACGTCGCCGGGTTCTGGATCGCCGAGGCGGTCTGGGTGACGCACTCCTCCGGCGTGGCGCGCTCGGTCGCGCAGCTGCTGGTCGACGGCCGCAGCGAGATCGCCCTGCACGGCTGCGACGTGCACCGGTTCGACGAGATCGAGACCACCGAGGCCTACGTCGACGAGACCGCGCAGCGCAACTTCGTGGAGATCTACGACGTGGTGCACCCGCTGCAGCCGAAGCTGTCGCCGCGGGACCTGCGCGTCAGCCCGTTCCACGCGCGGCAGAAGGAGCTCGGCGCGTTCTTCCTGGAGGCGCACGGCTGGGAGCGGCCGCACTGGTACGAGGCGAACGCGCACCTGGTCAAGGACCTGCCGCCGGAGTGGCAGCCGCCGTCGCGGGACGCGTGGTCGGCGATGTTCCACTCCCCGATCGCCGCGGCCGAGGCGTGGAAGACCCGCACGGCGGTCGCCCTCTACGACATGACCCCGCTCAAGCGCCTGGAGGTGTCCGGGCCGGGCGCGCTGGCGTTCCTGGACCGGCTCACCACCGGCAAGATGGACAAGTCGGTCGGCTCGGTGACCTACACGCTCGCGCTGGACGAGGCCGGCGGGATCCGCAGCGACCTGACGGTGGCCCGGCTGGGCGAGGACCGCTTCCAGGTCGGCGCGAACGGCAACCTCGACCTGGCCTACTTCCGGTCCGAGGCGGGCGGGGACGTGCAGGTCCGCGACATCACCGGCGGCACCTGCTGCATCGGCGTGTGGGGTCCGCTGGCGCGCGATCTCGTCCAGCCGCTGAGCCGGGACGACTTCTCGCACGAGGCGCTGAAGTACTTCCGCTGCATGCCCGCGCACATCGCGGGGATCCCGGTCACCGCGATGCGACTGTCCTATGTGGGCGAACTCGGCTGGGAGATCTACACCAGCGCCGAGTACGGGCAGCGGTTGTGGGACGTCCTGTTCGAGGCAGGCCGCCCGCTCGGGGTGGTCGCCGCGGGCCGCGCCGCGTTCAACAGCCTGCGGCTGGAGAAGGGCTACCGGTCGTGGGGCACGGACATGACCACCGAGCACAATCCGTACGAGGCCGGGCTCGGGTTCGCGGTGCGCAAGCAGAAGGGCGACTTCGTCGGCCGGGACGCGATCGCCGAGGTCACCGACGAGACGGTGACGCGCCGGCTGTCCTGCCTGACGATCGACGACGGCCGCAGCGTGGTGCTCGGCTCCGAGCCGGTGTTCCTCGACGGCGAGCCCGCCGGGTACGTCACCTCGGCCGCGTTCGCGCACACCCTGGGCGTGCCGATCGCCTACGCGTGGCTGCCCGCCGCCGCGACCCCGGGCACGCCGGTCGAGATCGGCTACTTCGGCCGCCGGGTGCGCGCCACCGTGGCCGCCGAACCCCTGGTCGACCCTGAGATGCTGCGCATCCGGCGCTAAGGACGGACACCGATGCGCACACTGACCCTCGAAGCGTTCCTCGACGCGCTCGCCGCCCGGGTGCCCGCCCCGGGCGGC
>NZ_JBEXTX010000111.1:0-24998 GCF_040614175.1 Amycolatopsis sp. NPDC006131 | reverse complement strand
GCTGGGTGTCCTGCCGGACCACTCAGCCGACGCCGTCCCCAAGCACGACGAGAAGCGGACCAGCATGCCGGCCGGCGTCCGCCAGGTCCTGTCGGTCATCGGCGTGACCGACTTCCTGTTCCTCGACCGGGTCAGCTGAGCAGTTCCCGCAGCTCGCTCACCACGCCGACGCGGCGCGCGGGGTCGGGTTCCAGGAACGTCACCTGCAGGGTGGTGACCCCGGCCTCGCGCAGGGCGGCCAGGCGCTCCTTGACCAGCCCCTTCGGCCCGACCAGCGAGATCGCCCGCAGCAGCTCGACAGGCACCGCCGCGGCGGCCTCCTCCTTCTTGCCGTCGAGGTAGAGGTCCTGGATCAGCTTGGCCTCGGCCTCGTAGCCGTACCGGCAGGCGAGCTCGTTGTAGAAGTTCTTGCCGCGGGCGCCCATGCCGCCGACGTAGAGCGCGACCACGGGACGCACCCAGTCGAGCATGTGGCCGACGTCCTCGCCGATCGCCACCGGCACCCCGACGGCCACGTCGAGGTCGCCGAGCGACGGGTCGCGCTTGGCCCTGCCCTCGGCCAGCGCCTCGCCCCACACCTCGGAAGCCCGCTCCGGGTGGAAGAAGATCGGCTGCCAGCCCTCGGCGATCTCCGCGGTCAGCGCCACGTTCTTCGGGCCGATCGCCGCGATCTGCACCGGGATCCGCTCGCGCACCGGGTGGTTGATGATCTTCAGCGGCTTGCCCAGGCCGGTGCCCTGGTCGGCGGGCAGCGGGATCTTGTAGTGCTTGCCGTCGTGGACCACGCGCTCGCGGCGCCACACCTGGCGGCAGATCTCCACGATCTCGCGGGTCCGGCCCAGCGGGGCGTCGTAGCGCACCCCGTGGAAGCCCTCCACGACCTGCGGCCCGGACGCGCCGATGCCGAGGATGAACCGCCCGTCGGAGACGAAGTCCAGGCCGGCCGCCGTCATCGCGGTCAGCGTCGGGGTCCGCGTGTAGATCTGCAGGATGCCGGACGCGAGCTGGACGCGCTCGGTCTTCGCCGCGACGTAGCCGAGCTGGCTGACCGCGTCGAACGAGTAGGCCTCGGGGATGGTGACGACGTCGAGCCCGGCCTTCTCCAGCTCGACGACGTCCCGGACGCTCTCGGCGAACCCGCCGGAGTACGAGATCTGGGTGCCGATCCGCATCGATCCAACCCTTCTAAGCGATCGCTTACCTGATTGCCGAGCACATTACCGGCTGGTAATCCAGTTCGAAACCACCCGGTCGAGGACCGGCAGCGGGAGGATGCCGTGCCCGAGCACGACGTCGTGGAAATCCCGGATGTCGAACCGGTCCCCCAGCGCCCGCTCCGCGCCCGCCCGGATCCGCTCGATCTCCAGTCGTCCCGTCATGTAGGACAGCGCCTGGCCGGGGCAGCCCGCGTAGCGGTCGACCTCCTCCTCGATCTCCACCGGGGCCATCGGCGTGTTCTCCCGCAGGTAGTCCACCGCCTGCTGACGCGACCAGCCCAGCGCGTGCAGGCCGGTGTCCACCACCAACCGCGCGGCACGCATGGCGTCCTGGGTCAGCATCCCGAACCGCGCCACGTCCCCGGTGTAGAGCCCCATCTCCTCGGCCAGCCGCTCGGCGTAGAGCCCCCAGCCCTCGGTGTAGGCGTTGACGTCGGCGACGCGGCGCAGCAGCGGCAGGTCCAGCTCGAGCGCCAGGGACAGCTGGAAGTGGTGCCCCGGGATCGCCTCGTGGTAGGCGACCGCCTCGCTGACGTGCCGGAACCGCTCCCCGGCGTGGAAGGTGTTGGCGTAGTAGATCCCCGGACGGGAGCCGTCGAGCGCCGGTTCGACGTAGTAGGCGATGGTGCCCGCGTCCGCGTCGCTCTCCGGCACCGGCCGCACCTCGCAGCGCGCGGACGGGATCGTCCGGAACCACCGGGGCGCCTCGGCTTCCGCCCGCGTGATGGCGGCGCGCGCTGCGGCCAGCAGCTCCTCGCCGCTGCCCCACCGCAGCGCCGGATCGGTGCGCAGGCGCTCGAAGATCCCGGCCAGATCGCCGGTGCCGAACACGCGGCGGCCCAGCGTGCGGAACTCCCCGGCGAGGTCGGCGATCAGCGCCAGCCCGATGTCGTGCAGCTCCTGCGCGGTGCGCTCCGTGGTGGTGTGCGCGCGGATCAGCCCGGCGTAACGCAGGAGGCCGCCCGGCTGCCAGCACAGCCCGGCCTCCTCGGCGGGCCGGGCCCGCGGCCGCAGGTCTTCGCGGAGGAACTCGCGGTAGCGGGCCAGCGCGGGTCGGACGAACCCGGACAGCAGCGCGTCGCGCTCGGCCGCCAGCGTCGCCGAACCGACGTCGAGCCGGAGCGAGGTCAGCTCCGGCGCGGCCAGCATCCGGTCGAAGTAGCCGATCGCGGAGTCCACCAGGAAGTCCGGCGGCACCGGGCCGGCCGCCTGCCGTTCCACCACCTGGTCCACGAAGGACGGGAACGCGGCGAGCCGGGCCAGGAAACCCCGCGCCCGGGTCTCGTCGGTCAGCTCGACCATCGGCAGGGTCATCAGCAGCAGCTGGAGCGGGGCGGTGAAGGCGTCGCTGACCGCGAACTCGGGCAGCCGCGCGTCGAGGAGGTCGACGGCGGCCCTGGCCTGCTGGACCACGACGTCGCGGGTCACCGCCTCGTCCGCGGTCGCGGGCGAGGCCGCTTCCGCGCGGGCCGCGACGTCCAGGTAGGCCGCCCGCTGCCGCTTCTCGGCGCTCGCGGTGAGGTCGGGCAGCCGGTCGTGGGCGCCGGGCAGGCCGAGCACCGACGGGCGCAGCGGGTCGGCCTCGAACAGCAGGCCGGTGAGCTCCTCGGCGAGGGCGTTCACCTCGCTCATGCCCGCGCGATCCACTCGTCGACGACCGCCTCCAGCACCGACAGCGGCAGCGCGCCGCCGCCGAGGACCAGGTCGTGGAAGGCGCGGATGTCGAACCGCTCCCCCAGCGCCTGCTCGGCCCGCGCCCGCACGCGCTGGATCTCCAGGCGTCCCACCATGTACGCCAGCGCCTGGCCGGGGTACGCGATGTAACGGTCCACTTCGGACTCGATTTCGACCTGCGGCATCGGGGTGTGCTCCCGCAGGTAGTCCACGGCCTGCTGCCGGCTCCAGCCCTTGGCGTGCAGGCCGGTGTCGACGACCAGGCGGCCGGCGCGCATCGAGTCCATGGTGAGCATCCCGAGCAGCGCGACGTCGTCGGAGTAGAGGCCCATCTCGGCGGCGAGCCGCTCGCTGTAGAGGCCCCAGCCCTCGGCGTAGGCGTTGAAGTCGCCGATCCGGCGCAGCAGCGGCAGCTCGGTGAGCGTCAGCGCGGTGGACAGCTGGAAGTGGTGACCGGGGATGGCCTCGTGGAACGCGGTCACCTCGGCGGCGTGCCGGAACCGCTCGGTCACCTCGTGGGTGTTGGCGAAGTAGATGCCCGGCCGCGAGCCGTCGACCGACGGCTGCAGGTAGAACGCCGCCGGGCCGCCGGGCGCCTCGGCCGCGGGCACCGGCTCCACGACCCACTTGTGCGGCGGGATGCGGCCGAACCAGCGCGGCGCGGCCTCCTCCGCGCGGCTGATCGCCGACCGGGCGGTGTCGAGCAGTTCCTCGGCGCTGCCCCAGCGCAGCTCCGGATCGGTGCGCAGCCGACGGAAGATCTCGGCCAGGTCGTCGGTGCCGAACACGCGCGCGCCGATCTCGCGGTATTCGGCGGCCAGCTCGCCGATGATGCGCAGACCGGTCTCGTGCAGCTCGTCCGGCGTGCGGTCGGTGGTGGTGTGCGTGCGCGCCAGCGAGGCGTAGATGCGCTCGCCGTCGGGCAGCCAGCACACACCGGGCTTCTCCGGCGGGCGGCCGTGCGGCGCGATGTCCGTGGCCAGCGCGTCGCGGTAGGCGGCGAACGCGGGCCGCACCACCTCGGCCAGCACCCGCTCGCGCTCGGCGGCGAACTCCGCGCTCGGCGCGGGCTGGCGCAGCAGCGGGTCGGCGTCCGGCGCGGCCAGGTAGCGGTCCAGGTGCGCGATCGCGGCGCGCACCAGGTGCTCGACCGGCACGCGCCCGGCCGCGACGCCCGCCCGGTGCCGGTCCGCGGCCTGCTCCAGGTACCGCGGGATCGCCGCGAGCCGGCCCAGGTGGCGGCGGCCCTGCTCGTCGTCGGGCACGCCGACCATCGGCAGGATCGTCAGCAGGCCCACCGCGGGGGCGACGAAGATGTCGCTGATCGTGAACTCGACCAGGTGGGTGTCCAGCCGGTCCAGGTTGGCGCGGGCCTGGCTGAGCAGCACGTCGCGGGTCACCCGGTCCTCGGCGCTGAGCCCGGCCGGGTCGATCTCCTCGGCGCGCCGGACGAACCCGTCGAGCCGGTCGCGGAAGGCGGCCTCGGCCTCCTCGCCGAGGTCGCCGAGCCCGTCCCGGTCGGACTCCAGCCCCAGCACCGCGGGCCACAACGGCTCCGCGTCGAACAGGGCGTCCACGAACTCGTCGGCGAGCTTCACGACCTCGGTCATCCATCCATCCCAGCTTCGTCGGGTCAGCGTGCCGCCAGCCTAGAACCTCCGGGCGGCGCGCCGGGGTGAACGACCGGGCCGGGAAGGCCAGCGGGTAGCGTTTCCGGACGTGGCCGTGACCGATCCCGCCGATGCCCGCCTGCTCGCCGCACTGGCCGAACTGGGCAAGGTGGCCGTGCACGAGCTCGCGGCGCGTGTCGGCATGGACCCGCGCGAGGTGGCGTACCGGCTGGTCGCCCTGTCCGGCAGCGGGCTGCCGCTGCTGGTCGGCGTGGAGAGCGACCCGCAGGGCCTGCGCGCGGCGCTCGCCGGGGCGTTCCCGCCCGCGCAGCCGCAGACGCCGAACCCGGGGCCCTACCAGGCACCGGCCGCGCACCCGCAGTCCGGCGCGGTGCCGTTCGCGCCGTCCGGCCCAGTGCAGTCGGGCCCAGTGCCGTCCGGCCCAGTGCCGTCCGGCGCGGTGCCGTTCGCGCCATCCGGTGCGACGCCGGGGTTCGCGCCGTCCGGCGCCGTGCCCGGTTACCCGCCGCCCGCGCAGCCGCCGCAGGCCGCGCCGCCCGGGTACCCGCCGCCCGCCCGGCCCGGTCCGGGCTACCCGCCGGCCGAGCCGTCCCCCGGCCGCGGCGTGCCGTCCGGGCCGTACCAGGTCCAGCAGGGTGCCGTGTCGGGGCCGCACCAGGTCGCGGGGGTGGCGTCCGGGCCGTATCCGGCGCCGCTGGACCCGGTGATCAGCACGTGGGGCCCGCCGCAGACGGCGTCGTGGGCGCGGGGCGACCAGCGGCCCGCGCCGCCGGCCGGCCCGCGCACCGGGAAGATCGGCGACAGCCTGGCCGGGCAGGGCCTCGAAGGCGAGCAGCTCACCGTGCAGCTGCTCGAGGTGCAGGACCCGGCGGACTACCTGTTCGGCGCGGCCGGGTACCGGCTCGAACCGGGCGAGCGGGCGGTTGTGGTGCACACCGAGGTCACCAACAAGGGCCCGATCCCGTTCGTGTCGCTGCCGGACAACTACCTGGAACTGCTCACCGCCGACGGCAAGCCGGTCGCGAAGGCGCCGGTGTCGCTGACCTCGCGGCCGCCGCACAAGATCGGGGTCCAGCCCGGCGAGACGGCGGGCGGCCACACGGTGTACGTGCTGCCCGAGAGCACCCGCGTGGTGGCGGTGCGGTGGAGCCCCCGCCCCGAGCCCGACGAGCGCTCCCTCACCTGGTCCCTGGAGGACTAGGTCAGAGAGCGGTAGCGGGCGGCGATCGCCGCGGCCCGATCACCCAGCGCGGCACGCAACCACTGCGGGGCCAGCGCTTCCGCGTCCGTGCCGAGCTGCCACAACGCCCACTCGGCATGCCGCGCGTCCTGGAAGACGACCTCCAGCCGCAGCAGCCCGTCCGGGTCGGCCACTTCGGCGTGGACGGCCACCGCGGTGCGCACCAGCTCCTCCCGCCGCGCCGCGTCCACCCGGGCCATCACGGTCACCTGGTCGCCGCCGGCGCGGAACCGCGCGCTGCGTTCCCGCCACGCCCGGTCCAGATCGGCCCGGTCCGGGCGCTGCGCGGGTTCGTCGAGTGCCTCCGCCGCCCGGATCCGGGACAGCCGGTAGGTGCGGTCGGCGCCGGACCGGGTGGCCAGCAGGTAGCCCTGGCCGCGCACGGTGACCAGGCCGATCGGGTCCACCGTGCGCCACTTCGGGCTCTGGTCCACCGCCGCGTACTGGATCCGCAGCTTGTGACCGGCCAGCACCGCCCGGCGGACCTCGGCCACGACGGCGCCGGGCGCCTCCTCCTCCTCGGCCACCCGGCGGGCCAGCAGGTCGGTCTCCGGGTCGATCAGCAACCGCTCCGCCGCGCCGGCCGCGATCTCGCGATGGCCTTCCGGGAGCGCGTCGACCACCTTGAGCATGGCCGAAGCGAGCGCCGAGCCGAGGCCGAACGCCTGCGCGCCGCGCCGCGACCCGGCGATCAGCAGGGCGAGTGCCTCGTCGTGGTTCAGCCCGGTCAGTTCGGTCCGGAAACCGGGCAGCAACGCGAAACCGCCGTGCCGTCCGCGTTCGGCGTAGACCGGGACACCGGCGGCGGACAGCGCCTCGACGTCCCGCAGCACCGTGCGGGTGGACACCTCCAGCTCGCGGGCCAGCGCGGTCGCGGACAACCGGCCGTGCCGGCGCAGCAACAGCACCAGCGAGACCAGGCGGTCGGCGCGCATTCCGCGAACTCTAGCGAAATACGCGACACAGGATGTCGTGATTCGCTGCGAGGCTTCGAACCGTCACAGCACTGATCCGAAGGGAGCTGATGTGGGAGTGGAACGCACCGCGGTCGACCCGTGGACGTGGTCGGCGGAGCTGGGGTACCACCAGGGTGAACTGGTCGCCGGGCACACCCGGACCCTGTTCTGCGCCGGGCAGACCGCGATGAGCGGCGACGGCAAACCCCAGCACGCCGGGGACATGGCGAAGCAGCTGGCGCTGAGCCTGGACAACCTGGAGGCCGTGCTCGCCGAGGCCGGGATGTCGCTGGCGAACCTCGTCCGGCTCAACGTCTACACCACCGACGTCGATCAGCTGTTCCCGCACTACGGCGTGCTGGCGGCGCGGCTGGGCGCGGCCGGCGTCGCCCCGCCCACCACGATGCTCGGCGTGACGCGGCTGGCGATCCCCGAGCTGATGGTCGAACTCGAAGGGACCGCGGTCGCCTAGTTCTCCGCGCGCAGCACTTCCAGCGCGTGCGCGAGGTCGTCGGGGTAGGGCGACTCGAACTGGACCCACCGGCCGTCCGCGGGGTGGGCGAACCCGAGGGTGCGGGCGTGCAGCCACTGCCGGGTCAGGCCGAGCTTGCGGGCCAGCACCGGGTCCGCGCCGTAGGTGAGGTCGCCGGCGCACGGGTGCCGCAGCGCCGAGAAGTGCACGCGGATCTGGTGGGTGCGGCCGGTTTCCAGCTTGACGTCCACCAGCGACGCCGCGCGGAAGGCCTCGATGACCTCGTAGTGCGTCACCGACGGCCGGCCGCCCGCGACCACGGCGAACTTGTAGTCGTGCCGCGGGTGCCGGTCGATCGGGGCGTCGATCGTGCCGCGGGTCGGGTCCGGGTGGCCCTGCACGACGGCGTGGTAGCCCTTGTCGACGGTGCGTTCCTTGAACGCGCGCTTCAGGACGGTGTACGCGTGCTCGCTCTTCGCCACCACCATCACGCCCGTGGTGCCGGCGTCGAGGCGGTGCACGACGCCCTGGCGCTCCGCGGCGCCGGAGGTCGAGATGCGCAGCCCGGCCGCGGCGAGCCCGCCGACTACGGTGGGCCCGGTCCAGCCGGGGCTCGGGTGCACGGCGACGCCCACCGGCTTGGACACGACCACGATGTCGTCGTCGTCGTGGAGGATGCGCAGGCCGTCGACCGGTTCGGCGACCACCTCGACCGGGTTGTCCGGGTCGGGCAGGGTCACCTCGAGCAGCACACCGGCGGAGAGCCGGTCGGACTTGCCCGCCGGGCGGCCGTCGAGCAGGACGTCGCCGGACTCGGCCAGCTCCGCGACGACGGTGCGGGACAGACCGAGCAGCTTCGCCAGCCCGGCGTCGACGCGCATGCCGTCGAGCCCGTCCGGGACGGGCAGCATCCGGGCGCTCAACGCTTGGCCCTCTTCACGGTGCCGTCGTACTCGCGGCCGAGCAGGGACAGCAGCACGATCAGCACGCCGCCGACGCAGATCGCCGAGTCGGCCACGTTGAACACCGGCCACACGTCCCCGTTGGGCGCGAACAGCGACACGAAGTCGACGACGTGGCCGCGCAGCACGCCGGGCGCGCGGAAGACACGGTCGACCAGGTTGCCGAGCGCGCCGGCGAGGATAAGCCCGAGGCCGATCGCCCAGCCAGGCGACCGCAGCCGCTTGGCGAACCAGATGAGCGCGATCACCACCCCGAACGCGACGATCGCGAACACCCAGGTCATGCCGGTGACGCCCATGCCGAAGGCCGCGAAGGGGTTGCGGATCAGCTGCAGGTAGACGAGCCCGCCGAGGACCCGGACCGGCTGGTGCCCCTCCAGGGTCGCCACGACGACCGACTTGGTCACGACGTCCGCCGCGAACACCACGATCGCGATCACGGCCAGCAGCAGAGCGCGCCGCTTGGGCGGGGTGGCCGGCTGCTCGTCCGGCACGGTGTCCGGTTCCGGGGAGGGCTGGGGGTCACTGCTCACCCCGCCATTGTCCACGGCTGCCGCGCCGGGCCCGGCGCAGGCCGGGAAAGCCGGTCAGCGCGCTGCCGGGCGCACGTGCCCCCTCAACGGGAAACCCGGCAGTGGCGCCGTTCCGCACACGGTGCCCGGCGGAAACCGGCGAACCGGGCGCCGAGCCACCGCACCCAGCAGCCGGGTCACCATCCGGACCCGGGGAACAGCCGCGGCGCCGGCTCAGCGCAGGAAGTCCGGCAGCGGCCGCGGGTCCGGGCAGGGCGCCCACCGGCCGTCGACCACGCCGTACGTCCACCGCGCGCCCCGCGCGACGATCTGCCGCAGCGCGGTCACCAGCCGGTCGACGTGCTCGGTCGTGGTGCCCAGCCCGAGGCTCACCCGCAGCGCCTGCTGCCCCTCCCCGCCGCTGCGCTCCACCAGCCGCCGCACCGCGATGTGCGCGCAGAACGCGCCGTCGCGGACGCCGATCCCGTACTCGGCCGACAGGACCGCCGCCACCCAGCCCGGCTCGAACCCGTCGAGCACGAAGCTCACCGTGCCGACTCGCTCCGCCGCGCCGTCGAACAGGCGCAGCTCCGCCAGCCCCGGCACCGCGGCGAGACCGCGCGTCAGCCGCTCCAGCAGCTCCCGCTCGTGCGCGGCCACCGCGTCCCACGACGCCGCCAGCTGCTCGCACGCCACGCCCAGCGCGTGCACGCCCACGGTGTTGGGCGAACCGGCCTCGTGCCGCTCCACCCCGCTCTGCCAAGCCACTCCGAGGCCGTCGCCGTCGCGGCGCACGGACTTCGTCGCCCCGCCTCCGGCCAGGTACGGGTCCGCCGCGCGCAGCCAGTCGCCGCGCCCGATCAGCGCGCCCGCGCCGAACGGCGCGTACAGCTTGTGCCCGGACAGCACCACGTAGTCCACGTCCAGCTCCCGCACCGAGATCGGCCGGTGCGGCGCGAGCTGGGCGCCGTCCAGCGCGATGCGCGCGCCGTGCCGCCGGGCCACCGCCGCGATCTCGGCCACCGGCAGCAGCTCGCCGGTCACGTTCGACGCGCCGGTCACGACCACCAGCCGCGGCCCCTCCGGGCACTCCGCCAGCGCACTGTCCACAGCGGACACCGCGGCCAGCCGCGTGTTCGGCAGCGGGATCCGGCGCACGTTCGGGCCGCGCCAGGGCAGCAGCGCGGCGTGGTGCTCGGTGTCGAACAGCACCACCGACGTGTGCCGCGGCAGGCTGCGGGCCAGCAGGTTCAGCGCGTCGGTGGTGTTGCGGGTGAACACGACCGCGTCCGAGTGCCGGGCGCCGACGAACCGGCGCAGCACGTCGCGGGTGCGCTCGTAGACCTTTGTGGACACCTGCGAGGCGAACCCGGCGCCGCGGTGCACGCTCGCGTAGTGCGGCAGGAACTCGTCCACCGCGCGGCGCACGGCCTCCAGGCACGGGGCGCTGGCCGCGTGGTCGAGGTTGGCGTAGTCCAGCTCCCCGCCGGTGACCAGCGGGACGGCCGCGGCGGCGGTGACGGCGGGGGTGGTGACGCGTTCGAGAGCGAGAGTCATCGGAAAGGCTCCTCGGGTCCGGGGACCCGCAAGGGGGTCCGCGCTTGCCCGCCGCACCTCGCGACGAGCCAGGTCCTCACCCGGGGCACCCCACCGCGGAAGGAGGGTTGCCGGCCAGCGAGCCGGGGCTTGGCGCTGGCACTCGTGACCTACGCGGACACAGTAACCGATCGCCCCCGCCGCGCGCCAGCGGGTCTCAGTTGCCGGACTCGCCCTTCCAGCGCGCCAGCGGCCCGGCCCGGTCCACCGCGCGGATGCGCCGCTCCGCCGCCTCCCGCGCGGACTCGGTGCTGACGATCAGGATCTGGTCGCCGCGCTGCAGCCGGTCGGTGCGCTGCGGGGTGAAGCTGCGGCCGTCGCGGACGATCAGGCTCAGCGACGCCCCGGCGGGCAGCCGCAGCTCCGACAGGTACACGCCGTGCAGGCGCGAGCCGTGCTGGATCTTGACCTGGAGCAGCTCGGCCTGCAGCTCGTCCAGCGGCGCGGCGTCGACCTCGATCTCCTTCGGCTCGGTGTCCGCCTTCAGCCGCAGCACCCGCGCGAGCGGGCCGAGCGTGAGGCCCTGCACCAGGGTGAGCACGATCACCAGCACGAACACCGCGTCCACGAGCCGTTGCGCGCCGGGCATCTCCTGGGAGAGCGGGATCATCGCGAGCACGATCGGCACCGCGCCGCGCAACCCCGCCCAGGACAGGAACACCTGCTCGCGCAGCGGCACCTTGAACGGCAGCTGTGACACCAGCACCGACACCGGCCGCGCGAACACCAGCACCACCGCGGCCGCGATCAGGCCCGGCACGATCGACTCCAGCAGCCGTTCGGGCGAGGCGAACAGGCCCAGCAGCACGAACAACCCGATCTGGGCGAGCCAGCCGAGCCCCTCGGCGAAGGACAGCGTGTCCGAGCGGTGCGGCAGCCGCGAATTGCCCAGCACGACCGCCGCGACGTAGGTGGCGAGCAGGCCGGAGGCGTGCAGCAGCTGCCCGGACGAGTAGGCCACCACGCACACCGCGACCGTCGCGAGTGGATAGAGCCCGGTGGCCGGCAGCGCGGCGCGGCGCAGCGCCCACGCCCCGGCCAGCCCGAGCAGCAGCCCGAGCACCAGGCCGGCGCCGAGTTCGTAGACCACCAGCAGCGGCAGCGACCAGTCGATCCGGGTGCCCTCGGCCAGCACGACGACCGCGATGTAGGCGGGGGCGTCGTTGATGCCGGACTCCAGTTCCAGCGCCCCCACGATCCGCCGGGGCACGCCGACGCCGCGCAGCACGGAGAACACCGCGGCCGAGTCGGTGGAGGCCAGCACCGCGCCCCACAGCAGCGCCATCCGCCAGTCCAGGCCGAGCAGCCAGTGCAGGGCGGGGCCGGTGATCGCGATGCTCAGCCCGACCGCCACTGTGGACAGTGCCACTCCCTGGCCCAGCGCGGGTTTCACCGCCGACCAGCGGGTGGTCAGGCCGCCCTCGGTGAGGATCATGACGAGGGCGGCCAGGCCCAGCGCCTGGGTGAGGAACGGGTCGGAGAACTGGATGCCGAACCCGGCTTCGCCGAGCAGCACGCCGATCGCGAGGTAGAGCAGCAGCGACGGCAGGCCGAGGCGGGTGGAGAAGCGGACCGCGAGCACGGCGGCGAGCAGGACGGCCGAGCCCAGCCCCAGCACGACCGGCAGCTCGCCCACCCGCACCTCCCCTGCCCGGATTGTCAGGCTTCAGGATAAGGAACCGAGGAGCCGGACCGCGCCCCGGTGGGGTCTTCCGGCATGTCAGGGCCGCTTTTCTCTTGTCCCGCAACAAGATCGCCGACGGGTGCGTTCGACGGCAGGTGGGCGCACGATGACGACGAGTGGCCAGTGCAGCCCCCGCACGGGTGTCAGGCGACCCCAGGGCGATCAGCGGGCAGCTCCGCGCCCAGGAGCGCGAGCGGCTCCCCCGCCGCCTCGGTCACCACCACCGCCCGGTTCGGCCGCCACACCAAACCTCAGGCCACCCCAGGACGATCAGCAGGCAGCTCCGCACCCAGAAGCGCCAGCGGCTCCCCCGCCGCCTCGGCCACCGCCACCGCCCGATCCGGCCGCCGCACGAACCAGCCCGCCTCCACGCCGCGCGACAGCGCCGCCGGGAACGCGCGGCCGGGCGGCGCCGGTTGCACCGCATGCGCTCCAGGTCGGGCGAACACGGCGGGCCAGCGGCGGGCGCCGGTGGCCGGCGGGACCTGCCTCACGCCCAGCCCCTGCCAGGGCCACACCAACCTCAGGCCACCCCAGGACGATCAGCAGGCAGCTCCGCACCCAGAAGCGCCAGCGGCTCCCCCGCCGCCTCGGTCACCACCACCGCCCGATCCGGCCGCCGCACGAACCAGCCCGCCTCCACGCCGCGCGCGAACAGCGCCGCCGGGAGTGCGCCGCCCAGGTGGTCGCGGCGCTCGGTCCAGTCGAGGCACGCCCGCAGCAACGGGCGCCGCTCGGCGGGGATCGTCACCCCCAGCTCGCCGAGCACCGAACGACCGCGCTCGGTCAGCGCGAGGCCGTTCCCGTCGGAGACCAGTCCCGTCCGGATCATGCCGTCGCGCAGGGCGACGCCCACCGTGCCGGCCAGGTGGTCGTAGCAGGTGCGCGCGAACGCCAGCCGCCGCACGCGCAGCGACTCGCGCAGCCCCGAGGCGGACCGGTGCCCGGCGTGCTGCGCCAGGTGCTCGATCAGCTCGGCCACCCGCGGGTCGGCGATCCGCACGTAGGCGTGCCGCCCCTGCTTCACCCCCGCCACGAACCCCGCCTCCTTCAGACGGCTGACATGCTCACTCGCCGTCGACGGCGCGATCCCCGCCGTGCGGGCCAGCTCCCCGACGGTCCACGCCCGCCCGTCGAGCAGGGCGAGGCACATCGCCGCCCGGCTCGGGTCGGCGAGCACCGCGGCCACCTCGGCCAGCGCGATCGTCTCCACGACGGCCACGGTAGTAGCCGCACACGTCGGCCGCGGCCGAAACGTCAGCCCAGCGCGCCGAGGAAGGCCGACGACACGGTGACGGCCGGCTTGGAGGAGTCCGACCCGAGCAGCAGCACCGCGAACGCCACGTCGTCGCGGTACCCGGCGAACCACCCGTTCGCCTGGCTGCCGTCGCCGAACTGCGCCGTGCCGGTCTTGCCGTACACGACGCCGTTGCCGCGCAGCCCGGTCGCGGTGCCGCCGGTGACGACCTCGCGCATCATCGTCCGCAGCGCGGCGATCACGTCTCGGGACGGCGCCCGGTAGCCGGTGTTCACCGACGTCTCCAGCTCCTGCCACAGCCGCGGCGTCACCTCGTCGCCGCGCGCGACGGTGGCCGCCATCAGGGCCAGGCCGAACGGGCTCGCCTGCACGGTGCCCTGCCCGATCGCGGACTCCACCTGCTCGGCGCCGCTGGTGGTGGCGACCACCTTGCCCGCCTCGGTGGTGATGCCGGGGATGGCGAAGTCGGCGTTGAGGCCGAACCCGCTCGCCGCGCCGGCCAGCGCGTCCGGCGGCAGCGTCGACGCGAGCTGCGCGAACGTGGTGTTGCACGAGTGCGCGAACGCCGAGTGCAGCGGCAGCGGCGGAAAGGAGAACTGATCGTCGTTGGGGATCGTGCGCTGCCCGATGCGCGCGGTGGCCGGGCAGTCCGCGATCGTGTCCGCGGTGGCCGCGCCCGACTCCAGCAACGCCGCCGCGGTGGCGATCTTGAACGTCGACCCCGGCGCGTACAGGCCGTTCAGTGCCTTCGGCTCGGCCCCGGCCGCCGCGTTCTGGGCCACCGCGAGCAGGTCGCCGGTCGACGGCTGGATCGCCACCAGCATCGTCGGGTACGCCGCCGAATCGACCGCCCGCTGCGCCGCCGCCTGGGTGGGCAGGCTCAGGGTCGTGGTCAGCGGCGCCACCTCGACGTCGCCCTGGCCGAACAGCGTTTCCTGCACCGCGCCGTCGACATCCGTGCTGACCACCGACCAGCCGCCCTGCGACCGCGCGGACACCGTCCGCTGCAACGCGGGCACCAGCAGCGGCGCCACACCCGGCTCCGCCACCTGCGTGCCCGCCGCCTGCCAGGTCAGGACGGGCCTGCCGTTGCGGTCGACCACGGCGTTCTTGCCCGCGCGCGTGCGCACCGCCAGCTGCTGTCCGGCGCGCAGCTTCGGGTGCACCACCGCGGGGCTCCAGTGCACGAGCCAGCGGCCGTCGGCGGCCACCAGGTCGAGGCTGTTGTCGTAGGACCACACCTGCCCGGCCGCGATCGTCCAGCTGACCTGGAACGTCGCGGTGGCCCGGGTGGCGGCGGGCGTGACCTGGCCCAGCCGCGCCGAGACGGACACCGGGGCCAGGCCGCGGCGAGCGTCGGCGATCAGCACGCTCGCCGCGCGCGGGTCGTCGGTCAGCGCCGCCGCCGCGTCGGCGTCGCCCTCGGCGAAGGCGAGCAGGAATCGCGAAGCCACCGTGCCCGAGTCCTCGGCGCCCGAGCCGCTGGCCTGGGGTTTGTCCGGCGAGGACCCGCCCCACACGACGACAACGGCCGCCACGACGATCGCGACGACCGCTGCCGCGCCACCCGCCAGCACCCACCTGCGCCAAGTCACCGGCGAAACCCCCTGTTGGTGTTTCCCCGTCTGTCGGTGATCAGGAGGCCTTCGTTACCGCCACAGTGATCTTGTCGCCGTCGCCGACCGCGCCCGCGAAACCGCCGTCCACGTGCCCGTACGACACCGAGTTCGCCAGGGTTTCGCCCGCCACGAACTCCTCGTGCGCCTTGGCCGCGGCGACCACGTCCTCCGGCGCGTCCACGGTCAGCGCGATCCGGTCGGCCACGTCGAGACCGGCGTCGCGGCGCGCCTGCTGCACGACGCGGACCAGGTCGCGCGCCACGCCCTCGGCGGCCAGCTCCGGGGTCACCGCGGTGTCCAGTTGTACCAGCCCGGAGCCGCCGGGCAGCTCCGCGGTGGCGCCCTCGTCCTTGGCGACCAGACGCCGCTCGTACTCGCCCTCGGCCAGTTCGATGCCGGCGGCCACCACGCCGCCGGACGGCGAGGTGGTCCAGTCGCCCGCCTTGACGGCCTTGATCACCTTCTGCACGTCCCGGCCCAGGCGCGGCCCGGCGGCGCGGGCGTTGACCGCGACCTCGAACCGGCCGTGCGCGGCGACGTCCGTGCTCAGCTCGACCGACTTGACGTTGACCTCGTCGGCGATGATGTCGGTGAAGTCCGCCAGCGCCTCCGCGTCATCGGCGGCGATGAGCATCTTCGCCAGCGGCAGCCGCACGCGCAGCTTGTTCGCCTTGCGCAGCGACAGCGCCGACGAGCACACCTGCCGGACCCGGTCCATCGCCGTCACCAGCGCGGCGTCGGCGGGCAGCTCGTCGACCAGCGGCCAGTCCTGCAGGTGCACCGACCGGCCGCCGGTGAGCCCGCGCCACACCACCTCGGTGGTCAGCGGCAGCAGCGGCGCCATCGTCCGCGACACGACCTCCAGCACGGTGTGCAGGGTGTCGATCGCGTCCTTGTCACCGGCCCAGAACCGCTCGCGCGACCGGCGCACGTACCAGTTCGTCAGCACTTCCAGGAAGTCGCGCGTGGTGGCGCAGGCGCCCGCGACGTCGCAGGTGTCCAAAGCGGACTGCACGTCGGTGACCAGCTCGCCGGTCTTGGCCAGGATGTAGCGGTCCAGCACGTGCGTGGAGTCGGTGCGCCACTGACCCTCCACGCCCTCGGCATTGGCGTAGAGCGCGAGGAAGTAGTAGGAGTTCCACAGCGGCAGCACGGCCTGGCGCACCGCGTCGCGGATGCCCTTCTCGGTGACGATCAGGTTGCCGCCGCGCAGGATCGGGCTGGCCATCAGGTACCAGCGCATCGCGTCGGAGCCGTCCCGGTCGAACACCTCGGTCACGTCCGGGTAGTTGCGCAGCGACTTCGACATCTTCTGCCCGTCGGAGCCGAGCACGATGCCGTGCGAGACGCAGGTGCGGAACGACGGCCGGTCGAACAGCGCCGTCGCGAGCACGTGCAGCGTGTAGAACCAGCCGCGCGTCTGCCCGATGTACTCGACGATGAAGTCGCCCGGGTAGTGGTGCTCGAACCACTCGGCGTTTTCGAACGGGTAGTGCACCTGGGCGTAGGGCATCGAACCCGAGTCGAACCACACGTCCAGCACCTCGGGCACCCGGCGCATGGTGGACTTCCCGGTCGGGTCGTCCGGGTTGGGCCGGGTCAGCTGGTCGATGTGCGGGCGGTGCAGGTCGGTGGGCCGCACGCCGAAGTCGCGCTCCAGCTCGTCCAGCGAGCCGTACACGTCCACCCGCGGGTAGGCCGGGTCGTCCGACATCCACACCGGGATCGGCGTGCCCCAGTAGCGGTTGCGCGAGATCGACCAGTCGCGCGCGTTCTCCAGCCACTTGCCGAACTGGCCGTCCTTGACGTGCTCGGGGTACCAGGTGATCTGCTGGTTCAGCTCGACCATGCGGTCCTTGAACGCGGTCACCTTGACGAACCACGACGACACCGCCCGGTAGATCAGCGGGTTCCGGCAGCGCCAGCAGTGCGGGTAGGAGTGCTCGTACGTCTCGTGCCGCAGCAGGATCGCGCCCTGCCGGGCGGCGGATCCGGTGCCGTACTTGAGGTCCTTGATGATGTCCGGGTTGGCGTCGAAGACCTGCTGGCCCTCGTAGTCCGGCACGGTCGAGTCGAAGCGGCCGTGCGCGTCGACCGGGGTGACCGGGGTGATGCCCGCGGCGTCGCCGGCGGCCTTGTCGTCCTCACCGTAGGCCGGGGCCATGTGCACGATGCCGGTGCCGTCGTCGGTGGTGACGAAGTCGGCCAGCAGCACCTGGTGCGAGTTCGCGTTGCCGAGGAAGTACGGGAACGGCGGCGCGTACTTCACGCCGGCCAGGTCGGCGCCCCGGTACCGGGCCACCACGGCCGGCTCCTCGCCGAGTTCCTTGGCGTAGGCGGCGACGCGCGGCTCGGCGAGCAGGAACCGCTTCCCGTCCTGCTCGACCACGACGTAGTCCACGTCCGGGTGCACCGCGACCGCCTGGTTGGACGGCAGGGTCCACGGCGTGGTGGTCCAGATCAGCAGGTAGGCGCCGTCCAGATCGGTGCCGTTGCCCTCGGCGCGGAACCCGACGGTCAGCGCCGGGTCCTGGCGGTTGGCGTAGGTGTCGTCGTCCATCCGCAGCTCGTGGTTGGACAGCGGCGTCTCGTCGCGCCAGCAGTAGGGCAGCACGCGGTAGCCCTCGTAGACCAGGCCCTTGTCCCACAGCTGCTTGAACGCCCAGATCACCGACTCCATGAAGGTGACGTCGAGCGTCTTGTAGTCGTGGTCGAAGTCGACCCAGCGGGCCTGGCGGGTGACGTACTCGCGCCACTCGTTCGTGTAGCGCAGGACGGACTCGCGGCACGCCTCGTTGAACGCGGCGATGCCCATCTCGTCGATCTGCGACTTGTCGGTGATCCCGAGCTGCCGCTCGGCCTCCAGCTCCGCGGGCAGGCCGTGGGTGTCCCAGCCGAAGCGGCGCTCGACGCGGCGGCCGCGCATGGTCTGGTACCGCGGCACGATGTCCTTGACGTAACCGGTCAGGAGGTGGCCGTAGTGCGGCAGGCCGTTGGCGAACGGCGGGCCGTCGTAGAAGACGTACTCGTTGCTGCCGTTCGTCCCCGGTTCGCGCGCGTCGATGGTGGCCTGGAAGGTCCGGTCGGACTCCCAGTAGGCCAGCACGCTGGTCTCCAGCGCCGGGAAGGACGGCTGGGACGGGACCTGGCCTGCCGGCCCGTCGCCGAGCTGAGCCTTCGGGTACATCGGTGCGCTCCTCGCGGGTGCTCGTCGCTCTCGTGGCGGATCCGCTGGGGATCCAGCACGGGGACGAAAAGGCGCCACCTGAGCGCCGCTTCCGCGGTACCACCCCGTTTGCCCGCTCACCGAGCGGGCCTCTTCGTTGACGGCTGTGACGGGCCGTACCCGTCCGGTTCTACTGAGGACCACCGGGTCCCGTTCTTCCGGAGGCTCCCCGGTGATGGCCGGATCGACGCCGTGTCCTTCCAGGTTAGCCGCCTGCCGCAACCGGGTTTCGCTCAGGGTCGGCCGACCGCGGCGGCGGTGAGCACGGCGGCGGCCAGCCACAGCGCGGCGCCGAGGACGGCCGCGGCGTGCAGCCCGTGCACGAACGCGGCCGGCCGGGCGGGGCTGCCCGCGATCGCGCCGAACGTGGCGATGCCGAGCGCGCCGCAGGCCTGCCGCGCGGTGTTGTTGACGCCGCTGGCGATGCCGGCCCGGTCCGCCGGGACGCCGCCGACGGCCGCGGCGACGACGGCCGCGGTGAGCAGGCCCAGCCCCACGCCGACCAGGGCGAACGCGGGCAGGAACGCGCCGGTGATCGTGCTGGTCGCGGTGACCCGCAGCAGGCCGAGCAGGCCGGCCGAGCCGGTGAGCAGCCCGGCGATCATCACCGGGCGCGGGCCGAAGCGCGCGGTGAGCCGCCCGGTGACCGGCGCGAGCAGCGACAGCGGCAGGAACCCGGGCAGCATCGCCAGTGCCGCGGCCGGCGGGGTCGCGTGGTGGACGCCCTGCAGGTAGAGCGTGGCGAGCAGGATCGTGCCGAGGCCGGCGAAGTTCATCGCGCCGGCGACGAGGTTGGCCGCGGTGAAGGTGCGTGAGCGCAGCAGGGTCAGCGGCAGCATCGGGGCGGGGCTGCGGCGTTCGGCGGCCAGGAACGCCACGGCGGCGGCCACGCCGAGGACCGCGGCGGGCACGCTGGACTGGATGACCGCGTAGACCAGCGCGGCGAGGGCGGTGGCCCCGGTGACGGTGCCCGCGACGTCCACGCGCCCGGCGGCAGGCCGGCCGGCGGGGACGCGGAGGGTCCCGGCGGCCGCGAGGGCGGTCAGCGGCACGTTGATCCAGAACAGTGAGCGCCACCCGGTGACGGTGACGAGCAGGCCGCCCAGCAACGGACCCGCGGCCAGGGCCAGCGCGGAGACCCCGGCCCAGACGCCGAGCGCCCTGGCCTGTTCCCGGCGGCCGGGGAAGGCGCGGGTGATCACCGCCAGCGTCCCGGGCAGCAGCAGCGCGGCCCCGGCTCCCTGCGCGACGCGCGCGGCGACCAGGGCGGCGCTGCCGGGTGCGAGGGCGCACCCCGCGGAGGCCGCGCCGAAGATCCCCAGCCCGGCGAGCACGACCCGGCGGGGGCCGAGTACGTCCGCGAGCGCCCCGCCGGTCAGCAGCAGCGCGGCGAGCACGACGGTGTAGCCGTCGACGACCCACTGCAGCGCGGGCACGTCCGCGCCGACGGCGGCGCCGATGTCCGGCAGCGCGACGTTGACCACGGTGACGTCGAGCTGCACCAGGAACATCCCGGCGCACTGGGTGAACAGGACGGTGGCGCGGCGGTCGGGCATGGGTCCAGCAGACCGCGGATTCGCTTCCACCGGGCTGGAAGTGTCGCGGCGGACCGGCGCGGCTGCTCATCCCCGGCCGGCACGCCCGGTCAGACTCGCCGTGCGGTCGCCGACGCGGTCCGGCCCGCCGGCGCGCGTCCGGATCGCCGGGCCGTGACCAGGTATCCGGTGCCCAGCCACCGGCCGGGCCCGCGGCTGACCGTCCGGTCCAGGTGGCCGCGCCATTCCCGCCGCCACCGGCGGAACACCTTGTCCAGGGGCGGCACGAACGGCGTCACGTCGTAGTACACCGGGTCCGCGGGCTCGAGCCCGGCGCCGCGGAGCATGCGGCGCAGCCGGGCCGCCGGAAGCGCGCGGATGCCGCTCTTGGGCACGGTGTGCCGCTTCCCCGGCGGAACGCCGGCCAGCCGCTCCACCTTCCCGAGCAACCGGAGGAACGGCCAGTACAGGCACCATTCGACGAGCCGGTAGGGACTCAGCGGGTTGAGCATGGTCACCACGGCCAGCCCGCCCGGCCGCAGGACCCGGGCCAGTTCGCGCACGCCGTCCCGGGCGCGAGCGTACTCCAGCACGCCCATGGCCACGACCACGTCGAACGCGCCGTCGGGGAACGGCATGTCCTCGATCCGGGCGACGGCGAGTTCGACGTCGTCGGCGCCGGCGCGCTCTGCCACGGCTTCGATCATCGCGGCCGACCGGTCGCAGGCGGTGATCCGGAAGCCGGCCGGCCTGGTGTCGAGCAGGTGGCGCACGAGCATCCCCGGCCCGCACCCCACGTCCAGCAGCGCGCCGGAAGCCGGCCGCAGCGCCTCGTCGACCAGGTGCAGCCGCGACTGGAAGTACCGGGTGGCGCGCCCCGACTCGTAAGCCGCGGCGTAGCCGCGCACGAGGCCGGGGTCGGCGTACTGGGCGGCAGCGTGCTCGTCGCGTCGGCCCATGAGGTGCCGGGCCATGAAATCACCCTGTTTGTCCGTGTTTTCCGGTTGCGACAGAAGAAAGAGGCGACACCGGCGAATGTGCGTGGTGGGCCAGTCTGAACGCCTACCCGACGGTCCGCAAGGCCCGGACGGCCATCCATAGTGGACCATGACCGGGCTGCTTTTCCGACAGCCAAGTAGTAATCCGATGCCCGTCGACCGCGAGATCTCGCCACCGGAGGCCGAGTCCACAAAGGATCACCGGGCGCGTCGGGACATTTCGGCGGCGGCGGAAGTGTTCCCGCGGCATGCTGGGTCCATGAGCGGAGGCGACGTCGACATCGCGCGCACCGCGGCGCTGTTCGCGGATCCGGCCCGCGTGCGGGTGCTGACGGCGCTCGCCGACGGGCGGGCTCTCGCGGCGTCCGTGCTCGCGGTGGAGGCCGGGTTGTCCGCGCCCGGGGTCAGCGCGCACCTGGCGAAGCTGCGGGAGGCGGGGCTCGTCGAGGCGGAGCGGTCCGGGCGGCACCGCTTCTACCGGCTGCGACCGGATGCCGTCGAGATCCTCGAAACGCTCGCGCGCTTCTCCCCCGCCCGGCCGGTGACGTCGCTGCGGTCGGGTACCCGGGCGCAGGCGCTGCGGTTCGCGCGGACCTGTTACGACCACCTGGCCGGGCGGCTCGGTGTCGAGGTCACGGCCGCGTTGGTGGAGCGCGGGGCGCTGGTCGCGGTGGACGGCGTCCGCGGCACGGCCCGGCGACCGGGCGACCGGCTGTCGCAGCCCCTGAGCGAGCACCCGTACGCCGTCGGCTCGGCGGCGGCGGAGGTGCTGGCCCCGCTCGGGCTCGACCTGGCCGCCGTCGACGCGTGCCGCGGGCGGCGGCCGTTGCTGAGGTTCTGCCTGGACTGGTCGGAACAGCGGCACCACCTGGCGGGCGCACTGGGCGCGGCGCTCGCGGAGCGGTTCCTCGAGCGGAACTGGGTGGCGAGGCGCCGGCCGGGCCACCGAGCGCTCCGGCTCACCCCCACCGGGGCGGACGCGCTCGCCGAGCTACTCGGCGTGCGGATGGCATGAGGGCACGCGCCTCCGGGTGGAGTCAGCAGCAGCGGGGTGACCGACTCAGGCCCTCGCGCGGTGCGCCTCGGCCAGGTGGGCGTCTGGGGCGCAACGCGCACACGGCGAAAACCAAGCCCCCGGGCCACCTCCACCGAGACCGCGTATCACCGAGCACGCCGCCCGGCGACGCTTCAGGCCTTCGCGCGGTGCGCCTCGGCCAGGTGGGCGTCCGGGGCGCAACGCGCGCACGGTGTGAAGCCGAGGTCCCGGGCTTCCTTCACCGAGATCGGGATGGTGTCGCGGTCGGCGAGCCAGCCGCAGTCCGTCAGGTGGTATCGCGGGTGCTCGTCCACGACCACGACCTCGACGTCCAGCTCGTCCACGATCTTCGCGTCCGCCGGGTCCGTTTGCTCCTCGCCCGGCTCGCCCTCCTCGGCCGTGCCGACGAGCTCACCGGCCGTGGGGATCAGCGCCGTCTGGTCCGCCGGCGCGTCCTCGACCTCGGCGGCCGGGCTCTCCGGGGCCGGCTCGTCCGCCGGCTTCTCCACCGCCGTGGCTTCCGGCGCCGACGGCTCGTCGTCGTCCGCCGACGCGGCGACGGTGGGCTCGTCCCCTGGCTCCTCGGCAGGCTCCGCCACCGCGGACGCACGGCGGCGGGCCACCCGGCGCCGCACGAAGTCGACCACCAGCAGCAGCCCGGCGGCGACCGACAGGCCGATCGAGATCCACGCCCACAGCGAGTTCGCCGTGATCAGAGCCGCGATCAGCAACCCCAGCGCGGCCAGAACCAGGACCAGAACGATGAAGAGCACGCTGAATTACAACACGAACCACGCCCGGAACGGTTCCGACCCTCCCACGCGGAGTGCCGGAACCGTCACCGGGAAGCTCAGCCCGCTTCGGCGCGAGGACCGAACGAGTAGCCCTGGCCGCTGCCCGATCCGGCGCCGGCCTGTCCCGAGTTCGAGGACGCCGACGCGGGCGCGGCCGAGCCGCGGTCGTCGAGTTCGCGCAGCTGGGACTCAAGGAACCCGCGCAGCCGGGTGCGGTACTCCCGCTCGATGGTGCGCAGTTCCTCGATCTTCTTGCCCAGCGCGGTCTTCTCGCTGTTCATCGTGTTCATGGTCTCGGTGTACTTGCGCTGAGCCTCGCGCTCCATGGTCGTCGCCTTGTCGCGCGCCTGCCGCTCCAGCGTCTCGGCACGGGTGCGGGCGTCGTTGAGCATGTTCTCCGCTCGCGTGCGCGCCTCGTTGACCATCGAGTCGGCCTTGGTGCGGGCGTCGGAGAGCAGCTGCTCGGACTTCGCGCGAGCCTCGGCGAGCATGCCGTCGGACTCGGTCTTGGCCTCGGCGGTCAGCCGGTCGGCCATCTCCTGGGCCAGGCCGAGGACCTTCGCCGCCTGCACGTTCGGCTCGCCGCCGTCCGACATCGGGTGGGCCTGGGTCTGCTCGGCGGCCGAGGGCGGCGGCACGGGCGCCAGGCGGCGCTCCTGCGGGCCGGCACCGGCGCGGGCGGCTTCGAGGTCGGCACGGGTGCCTTCGAGCTCGGCGTCGAGCTGCTCGACCTGCTGGCGCAGCTCGTTGTTGTCCTCGATGAGCCGCGCGAGCTCGGTCTCCACCAGGTCGAGGAACGCGTCCACCTCGTCCTCGTTGTAGCCCCGCTTGCCGATGGGTGGCTTGCTGAACGCAACGTTATGCACGTCAGCGGGGGTCAACGACATCAGATCACCTCACGCACTCCATGGCCTGCTCCGACACCTGGGTTCCCCCGAAGTCACCCAGGAAGCGCCAGTTGCATCAGTATGAACACAACCAACAGCAGCACCATAATCGATAAGTCCAGTCCGACGCCGCCAATGCGAACCATCGGAATGATCCTCCGCACCACGCGGACCGGAGGATCGGTCACTGTGTAGATGGTCTCCAGCGTCACCGCAACCCCGCCCGCGGGGCGCCAATCCCGTGCGAAGGCTCGCACGAGCTCCACCACGACACGCGCTGTGAGCAGCAGCCAAAAGACGAACAGCACGTAGTAGAGGACTAGCCGGACCGCATCCACGAACACCACTCTGCCACATCACCGTGACCCCGGGAGCACCCGGAACGCCCGGTGTGCCCGGGTCACGTAATCGAACTGTGATTTAGCCAACGGTTTCACCCGTTCGGCGTAAATTGTTACGACCTGTAGTTGTGCCATCACACCGTTCCACCCCATTTCCGGGAACCGGCGATCGCACTCAGTGACGGAGGAACAACCCGCCCTCGGCGATCCGGCGGCGCTCCTCCGCGGTCACCTCCACGTCCGGCGGCGAGAGGAGGAACACCTTGTTGGTGATCTTGTCCATCGAGCCGCGCAGCGCGAACGCCAGCCCGGCCGCGAAGTCCACGAGCCGCTTGGCGTCCGCGTTCTCCATCTGGGTCAGGTTGATGATCACCGGGATGCCCTCGCGGTAGGCCTCGCCGATCCCCCGCGCCTCGACGTAGCTCGTCGGGTGCAGCGTGGTGATCCGCCCGAGCGCGTCCCGCGGCGCCGACGCCCTGGCCGGCTCCGGCACCGGGCGCAGCCGCGCCACCGGCTCCGGCTGCCGCTCGACCGCGAGCGCGCCGTGCACCGGCGGCTCCGGCGACCGCGGCCGCGTGCGGAGCGGGCCCTCCTCGTCGTAGTCGGAACCGTCGCGGTACCGTCGGCGGGCACGCGGCGGCGGCTCCTCGTCGAAGCCGTCGTAGGCTTCGTCCGCGTAGTCGCGGCGGTAGTCGTCGTCGTACCGGTCGGCGGCCTCGTAGGAGTCGTAGCCGTCGTAACCGTCACTGTCGGCCGGGATCATGCCGAAGTAGGCCTTCAGCTTCTGCAGCGCGCTCATGCCTCTCCCTAGCCGCTCCCTCACCTGACTACCCGGACGCGATCGCTCACTTCCGGGTGATCTCGCTACGGCGAGGCTAGACCGCGGGCGCCGAGCAACGCGGTTCCGACACGCACACATGTCGAACCGTGCGCGATGGCGGGTTCAAGATCACCGCTCATCCCCGCGGACAACTCGACCGCGTCCGGGTGGCTCCGGCGGAGGTCAGCGGCCGCGGCGGCCAGGCGTGCGAAGGCCGGGGCGGGGTCGGCGCCCAGCGGCGCGACCGCCATCAGCCCGCGCAGCCGCAGCCCGTCCAGCCCGGCGATGTGATCGGCCAGCTCACCCAGCTGAGGGAGCGGACAGCCGCCTCGTGACGGATCGTCGTCGAGGCTGGCCTGGATCAGGACGTCCAGCGGACCGGACCGCTCCCCCGCCTCGTGCGCGTTGCGCAGCGCCTTGGCGAGCGCGTCGGCGAGCCGCACCGAGTCAGCCGGCGGGGTGGCAGCGTTTGAAGCCGATCAGCGTGCGGTAGCGCTCGCGGGCCGCGAACTGCATCAGCGTCCACACCGCCGGCGTGCC
>NZ_JBEXTX010000110.1:0-25381 GCF_040614175.1 Amycolatopsis sp. NPDC006131 | reverse complement strand
GAGCAGGCTTGTCAAGGCGGGAAAGCGTGCCTTGACAAGCCTGGTCGGCGACTAAAGATCGGCTGTGGATCGGGGGCGGGGGAGGTCTGGTTGGGGTGGTCGGCTCGCTTTCGTTGCCGGGCGGCGGTTGTTGGTGGCGGTGTCAGCAGTTGTGTGTTGTCAGTTCCAGGCGGAGTGCGAAGATCTTTTGCGATGGGTCCGTGTTGAACACGTACACCGCTTTCGGGTTGCCTGGCACTGGTGCGGTGATGACGTAGTTGGCGGTCGTGGCGTTGGGGTACGCCGCCATCACTTCGGCGTCCGTCGAGCCGACTCCGATTCCCTCCAGTGTGGTCACCCCGGGCTTCGCGCTGATGCGCGCCACCCCGTAGGTGGGTGATATGTCGACCGGGCTTCCGCCGCCGCGCAGCCAGTACCGGTGGCACGGGCTGCCCGAGTAGCCCTCGCTCATGTCGAACTCGTCGGTGGCCACCGCGTCGGCCTCGCTCATGCCCAGCACGAGCCTGCCCCAGCCGGTGGGGCCGATCGTCGGGTCGGTGGACGCCGGGCGTTGCGCCGATCCGGTCGGCGTGCTGGAACTCCGCGACGGGCTGTGCGGGGTGCTGTGCGAACCCGTCATGCTCGGGACGCTCGTCACCCCCGCCGACGACTGCGGCGGCGGCACGCTGGAGCTGGTCGGGACCGGCGGCAAACCCGACTCCGGGCCGGCGCTCGTCGCGATCGTCGTCACCGGCAGGTTCGTCGCGGGCAGTGTGTCGGTCCGGCCGCCACCCACGCCGGCCAGGGCGATGCCCACCGCGGTCACCGCGACCAGCGTCAGCGCCCCACCGGTCGCCACCACCGCGTTGCGCCGGTACCTGCGTCGCCGGGCGCCGGCCACCACCAGCAGCTCCGCGCCGGGCCGGACGGGCACGTCGAGGCGCTCATCCTCGAACAGCCGGCTCAGTTCGTCCTCGAGGTTCACCACTCGTCACCCACCCCCACCAGGCTCCCCAGCTTCCCGCGCAGGCTGGCCAGCGCCTTGCTGGCCTGGCTCTTCACCGTCCCGGGGCTGATCCGCATCGCATCGGCGATCTCGGCTTCGGACAGCCCCTCGTAGTACCGGAGCACGACGACGGTCCGCTGCCGCGGCGGCAAGGCCGCGAGCGCCTGCCACAACGGCTCGTTCTCGAGCCGGTCGGGCGGGGTGTAGGGAGGCGGTTCCGGGATGTCGGCGACCAGGCTCTCCCGCCGCCTGCTGCGCCACCTGCTGACGTGCGTGTTCGCCATGGCGCGCTTCACGTACGGCAGCGGGCTCTCCGCACCGCGCAACGTCCCCCACCGGACGCCGATCTTCTCCAGGACGATCTGCACCAGGTCGGCCGCGTCATGGGGGTTGCCGGTCAGCAAGTGACCGTAACGGAGCAGCCCGGGCAACGCCGCCCGCACGAACTCCGCGAAATCCTCGTCCACCGCGCCCCCTGCTCAGCCGTCCCGGCCCGTCCGGGCGGTACACGCGCAGGGGGCGCGGCAGGTTGCCTCAGTTCACCGGATTCAGCGAAGACCCAGCTCACGGGCGATGAGCATCCGCTGCACCTCGCTCGTGCCCTCACCCACCTCGAGGATCTTCGCGTCCCGGTAGAACCGTCCGACCGGGAACTCGTTCATGAACCCGTAGCCGCCGAAGATCTGCGTCGCGTCGCGGGCGTTGTCCATCGCAGCGTTCGAGGCGACCAGCTTCGCGATCGAGGCCTCCTTCTTGAACGGCTCACCACGCAGCATCTTCGACGCCGCGGCGTAGTAGGCCAGCCGGGCGGTGTGCGCGCGCACCTCCATGTCCGCGATCTTGAACTGGATCGCCTGGTACTCGCCGATGCGGTGCCCGAAGGCCTCCCGCTCCCCCGCGTACCGCAGGCACTCGTCGACACAGCCCTGCGCCAGCCCGACGCTCAGCGCGGCGATCGCGACCCGGCCCTCGTCCAGGATGGACAGGAACTGCGCGTACCCGCGGCCGCGCTCGCCGAGCAGGTTCTCCGCGGGCACCCGGCAGTCGTCGAAGGACAACTCGTGGGTGTCCGAGGCGTTCCAGCCGACCTTCGAGTACTTCGGCGCCACCGTGAACCCGGGCGTGCCGGACGGCACGATGATCGCCGAGATCTCCTTGCCACCGCCCGGCTTCTCCCCGGTCACCGCGGTGACGGTGACCAGCCGGGTGATGTCGGTGCCGGAGTTGGTGATGAACGACTTGCTGCCGTTGATCACCCACTCGTCGCCGTCCAGCTTCGCCGTGGTGCGGGTCGCGCCCGCGTCCGAACCACCGCCGGGCTCGGTGAGCCCGAACGCGCCCAGCGCCTCCCCGGAGCACAGCGACGGCAGCCACTTCTCCTTCTGCTCCGGCGAACCGAAGCGGAACAACGGCATCGCGCCGAGCGACACGCCGGCTTCGAGCGTGATCGCCACCGACGAGTCGACCCGCGCGAGTTCCTCCAGCGCCAGGCACAGCGCGAAGTAGTCGCCGCCCATGCCGCCGTACTCCTCCGGGAACGGCAGCCCGAACAGGCCCATCCGCGCCATGCCCCGCACGATCTCGTACGGGAACTCCTCGCGCTCGTAGAAGCCGCCGATGACGGGCGCGACCTCCTTCTGCGCGAAGTCGTGCACGCTCTTGCGCAGCGCCTCGTACTCTTCACCGAGCCGGAAGTCGATCATTTCTGCTCCTTGACCACCGCGAGCGTCTCGTCGAGGGCCACCTGCTGGCCCACCTGGACGCGGAGTTCCTCGACCACGCCGTCGACCGGGGCGACCAGCGTGTGTTCCATCTTCATCGCCTCGACGACCAGCAGCGGCGCGCCCGCGCTCACCACGTCGCCCTGCGCGACCTTGACCACCAGCACCGTGCCGGGCATCGGGCTGACCACCGGGCCCGCCTCGCTCGCGTCGCCGTGCGTGGCGAGCAGGTTGGGCCGCTCGCCGACCACCACGCCGTGCCCGTCCCGGCCGAGCCACACCCGGTCCTGCGGCGCGTCGGCCCGCAGGTACCGGCGGAACTCGCCGTCGTAGTGCACCTCCAGCCGGTTCCCGTTGCGCCGCGCGGACACCGGAATCGGCTCGCCACCGTCCACAGTGACCTGTGCGGCGTCCGGCGGACCCTCGATCGTGACGAGCGCTTCGGCGTCCCCGGCACGCAGCCGGAACGTGACGCCGCCCGGCCCGCCGAGCCGCCACCCGCTGGGCACCGCCCACGGGTCGGAGGTGTCCGCCGGCACCAGCCCGAGCAGCCGGTCCATCGCGGCGGCGACGAAGAACTCCGCCGGCACCGCGGATTCGACCAGCTCGTCCAGCCGCCGCTCGACGAGGCCGGTGTCCAGCCGCCCGGCCTGCACGTCCGGATCGGCGAGCAGGCCGCGCAGGAACGTCACGTTGGTCGGGACGCCCAGCACGGACGTCCCGGCCAGCGCCCGGTCCAGCCGGTGCAGCGCGGACGCCCGGTCCGGGCCCCACGCGATGACCTTCGCCAGCATCGGGTCGTAGTTCGAGCCGACCACCGAGCCCTCGGTGAGCGAGGAGTCGACCCGGACACCCTGCCCGCTCGGCTCGTCGAGCGCCAGCACGGTGCCGCCGGTCGGGACGAACCCGCGCGCCGGGTCCTCCGCGTAGACGCGGGCCTCGACGGCGTGCCCGTTGAGCCGGATGTCGTCCTGCGTCAGGGAAAGCGGCTCACCCGCGGCGACCCGCACCTGCAATTCGACGAGGTCGAGTCCGGTCACCATCTCCGTCACGGGGTGCTCGACCTGCAGCCGGGTGTTCATCTCCATGAAGAAGAACTCGTCCGGCTTGCGCGCGGAGACGATGAACTCGACCGTGCCCGCGCCGACGTACCCGACCGAGCGGGCGGCTTCGACGGCGGCGGCGCCCATCCGGGCCCGGGTCTCCTCGTCGAGCAGCACCGACGGCGCCTCCTCGACGATCTTCTGGTGCCGCCGCTGCAGGCTGCACTCGCGTTCACCCAGGTGCAGGACCGTGCCGTGGGTGTCGGCGAGCACCTGGATCTCGATGTGCCGCGGCGTGGTGACGAACCGCTCCAGCAGCAGCCGGTCGTCCCCGAAGGCCGAGCGGGCCTCGCGCTGCGCGGACTCGACCGCGGCCGCGAGCTCACCGGGCTCGGTGACCAGCCGCATGCCCTTGCCGCCGCCGCCCGCGGAGGGCTTGAGCAGCAACGGGTACCCGACCTCGTCGGCCGCCTTCACGAAGTCGTCCACATCGGACAGCCCGGGCACCACGGGCACACCGGCGGCGGAAACCGTCGCCTTGGCCCGGATCTTGTCGCCCATGGCGTCGATCGCGCTCACCGGCGGCCCGATGAAGACCAGCCCGGCCTTCTCGCACTCGGCGGCGAACTCGGCGTTCTCCGCGAGGAACCCGTAACCGGGGTGGACGGCCTGCGCTCCGGAATCCACGGCGGCGCGCACGATGTCCGGAATGGACAGGTAACTGCGGGTCGCCTCGGCAGGCCCGATGCGGATCGCGGTGTCGGCCTCGTGCACGTGCCGCGCGTCGGCGTCGGCGTCGCTGTAGACCGCGACCGAGCGGATGCCCAGGCGCCGCAGGGTGCTGATGACGCGAACCGCGATCTCGCCGCGGTTGGCGATGAGGACTGTGTCGAACATGCCCCTCACATCCGGAAGACGCCGTAGCTGACGGGTTCCAGCGGCGCGTTCGCCGCGACCGACAACGCGAGCCCGAGCACCGTGCGGGTGTCCGCCGGGTCGATCACGCCGTCGTCCCACAGCCGCGCGGTCGAGTAGTAGGGGCTGCCCTGCTCCTCGTACTGGCGGCGGATGGGCTCCTTGAACGCCTCTTCCTCCTCGGCGGGCCACTCGCCGCCGCGGCTCTCGATCGAGTCGCGGCGCACGGTCGCCAGCACCGACGCGGCCTGCTCACCGCCCATCACGGAGATCCGGGCGTTCGGCCACATCCACAGGAAGCGGGGCGAGTACGCCCGCCCGCACATGGAGTAGTTGCCCGCGCCGAAGGAGCCGCCGATGATCACGGTCAGCTTCGGCACCCGGGCGCACGCCACGGCGGTGACCATCTTCGCGCCGTGCTTGGCGATGCCGCCGGCCTCGTATTCACGGCCCACCATGAACCCGCTGATGTTCTGCAGGAAGACGAGCGGGATCGAGCGCTTGTCGCACAGCTCGATGAAGTGCGCGCCCTTCATGGCCGACTCGGCGAACAGGACGCCGTTGTTCGCGACGATCCCGACCGGGTGGCCGTGGATGTGCGCGAAACCGGTGACCAGGGTGGCGCCGTACTCCTTCTTGAACTCGTTGAAGCGGCTCCCGTCGACGATGCGTGCGATGACCTCACGCACGTCGTACGGGGTGCGCGAGTCGGTGGGCACGACGCCGTAGAGCTGCTCCGGGTCGACCGCGGGCGCCTCGACCTGGCGGACCTCCCACGGGCGCGGGCTGCGCGGGCCGAGCGTGGCGACGATGTTGCGGACGATCGACAGGGCGTGCGCGTCGTCGTTGGCGAGGTGGTCGGTGACGCCGGACTGGCGGGCGTGCACGTCCCCGCCGCCCAGCTCCTCGGCGGTGACGACCTCGCCGGTCGCGGCCTTCACCAGCGGCGGGCCGCCGAGGAAGATCGTGCCCTGGTTGCGGACGATGACGGCCTCGTCGCTCATCGCCGGGACGTACGCGCCACCGGCGGTGCAGGAGCCGAGGACGGCCGCGATCTGCGGGATGCCGCGCGCGGACATGGTCGCCTGGTTGTAGAAGATGCGGCCGAAGTGCTCCCGGTCCGGGAAGACATCGTCCTGCTTGGGCAGGAACGCGCCACCCGAGTCGACCAGGTAGATGCACGGCAGGTTGTTGTGCAGGGCGACTTCCTGCGCGCGCAGGTGCTTCTTGACCGTCATCGGGTAGTAGGTGCCGCCCTTGACGGTCGCGTCGTTGGCGACGATGACGCACTCGCGGCCCGAGACGCGCCCGATGCCGGTGATGATGCCGGCGGCGGGGGCCTCGTCGTCGTACAGCCCGTTGGCGGCCAGGGGCGACAGCTCCAGGAACGGCGAGCCCGGGTCGAGCAGCGCGTCCACGCGGTCCCGCGGCAGGAGCTTGCCGCGTTCCACATGCCGGGCACGCGCCTTCTCGGGGCCACCCGTTCGGGCGGCCGCCAGGCGCTTGCGCAGATCCTCGACCAGCTCCGCGTGCGCGGTCGCGTTCCGGGCGTACTGCTCGCTTCGCGGGTCCGCGGAGGTGCCGAGCACCGGGAAGTCCATGACCCTCCTCATCCGACGCCGGACGTGGTTAGTAGTCGTTAACGTCAGGGTCGATGTTAACCACTACTAACGTGCGATGTCCAGATTCGGGCACACGAGGGTGTCGAATCGTGGTGAGCTCGTCCGACGAGGCAGTGAGAGACGAGGAGGACACCATGACCGCGACCTACACATTCGACGTCTTCACCAGCCTCGACGGCTTCGGCGCGGCCGGTGGCGACTGGACCGGCTACTGGGGCAAACAGGGTCCCGAGCTGCTCGAACGCCGTCTCGCCCTGTACGACGAGGAGCCGCGGATCGTCTTCGGCGCGAACACGTACCGGGCGTTCACGCAGATGTTGGCCGAGAGCACCGAGGATTCCGACGTCCGCGACCCGTGGGTGACCCGGATGCGGAACCTGCCGGCGACCATCGTGTCGTCCACGCTGCGGGAACCGCTCGACTGGCCGGACGCGACCGTGGTGAGCGGTGACGCCGTCGACGTCATCAGGCGGCTCAAGGAGGAGTCGGAGGCGCCGCTGCGCTCACACGGCAGCCTGTCGCTGAACCGGTCACTGATGGCCGCCGGCCTGGTCGACCGCCTGCACGTGACGCTCTTCCCGGTGATCACCGCCAAGACGGGGCTGGACCCGATCTTCGCCGGCGGGGCCGACTACGACCTGGAGCTCATCGAGCACCGGACGCTCGACGGGCACATCCAGGAGCTGATCTACCGGCCGACGCTGCACGGTTGACCACACGAAAGGGGGCGGCCGCACCGCGGCCGCCCCCCGGAAAACGTCAGCCCAGCGCCGCCACCAGCGACGGGTAGTAGCCCTGCGCCTGCCCGGTCGCCGTCGGGTGGTAGGACTCGTCGATCGGGTACGTCACGCTGTGCAGCCACGCCGACCCGGAGCAGATCTCGTGCCCGGTGAAAGCCGGGCGCACGTCCGCGAAGGCGAATCCCGCCTCCGAGGCCTCCTTCTGGATCACCGAGTCCAGCGCGTCGGCCCCGCTGTTGATGTAGCCGCGCGAGGTGTCGGACAGCCCGACCGCGCAGGACCCGCCGATCTTGTAGAAGTGCGGGTAGCCCAGCACGACCACCGTCGCCTCCGGGGCGCGGGAGGAGATCTCGCCGTAGGTCTTCTCCAGCAGCCCCGGCAGCGTGCCGTTGACGAACGCCTTCGCGTTGTCGATCGCGGTCTTGCAGCCCGAGTCCCCGCCGAGGATGCAGTCCTGCATGACACCCGCGAACCCGGCGTCGTTGCCGCCGACGCTGATCGTCACCAGGTCGGTCTCCCCGGACAACGCGCTCACCTGGTTGTTCAGCACGTCCGAGGTCTTCGCGCCGGAACACGCCTGGAAGTTCAGCGAAGCCGACGTCTGCCCGGCGTAGAGCACCGGGTAGGCGTTCGAGCTGCGCTTGCAGCTGGACGAGTCCAGGTAGTTGCCGGCGCCGACCCCGGAGGAGTAGGAGTCGCCGAGCGCGACGTAGTCGAGGGTGGCCGCGTTGGCCACCCCGGAGGTCAGGCCGAGCGCGGCGACGGCCGCGACGACGGTGGTAGCAAGCCTTTTCAGCACAGCGGGGACCACCCTTCGTGAGTAATCAACTCACTGAACGATTACCAGGTGCAATGCCCACAAGGGAGCCCCTTTTAGTAGGCTTTTCGGCTACCAACAGGTGACAGGAGGCGGACGTTAGCGCTCGCTAACCTGACTCGATAAGATGTTCACGTGTCGACGAGTCCCACACCGCTGGTCACCGGCGAGAAGGCCACCCGCCGCGAGGAGATCCTGAGCGCGGCCGCGGAGCTGTTCGCCCGGCACGGCTTCCACGGCGTCGGCATCGACGACATCGGCGCGGCCGTCGGCATCTCCGGCCCCGCCCTGTACCGGCACTTCCGCAGCAAGGACGCGATGCTCGGGGAGATGCTGAACTCGATCAGCCACTACCTGCTCGACGGCGGCACGGCACGCGTCGACGCGACCGCCGACCCGCAGCAGGCGCTGGCGGAGCTGGTGGAGTTCCACGTCGACTTCGCGCTCACCCACCCGTCGCTGATCACGGTGCAGGAACGCAACCTCGCGAACCTCACCGACGCCGACCGCAAGCAGGTGCGGGCCCTGCAGCGTCGTTACGTAGAGATATGGGTGAAGGTCATTCGCGATGCCGTCCCCGGAGTGGGGGAACGTCAGGCGCGCTCGGCGGCACACGCCGTGTTCGGGTTGATCAACTCCACGCCGTACAACCGCCATCTGGACGACGACGAACTGGCCGTCCTGCTGCGGCGCCTCGCCCTCGGCGCGCTCCAGTCCGCCGCGTGATCATCGCGTCACTCGTTTTTCCCACTACCATTGAACGCCTTTCCCCGGCTTTGATAGATCCCGTGACCCAGGACCGGCAGGAGCTGATCTCGCGGGCGCAGCGCGCCCTCGTCGCGATGCAGCTCGGCCGAGACGACGACGCGCTCGACGAGGTGGCCCCGTCGAGCCGGGACGAGACGCGCGAGCTGATGCTGCTCCTGTTCGAGGAGTGCAGCACGATGGTGACCACGCTCGGCGACGGCGGCAGCGCCCCGGTCAAGGTGCAGGTGTTCGACGAGACCGGGGAAGAGGTGTCGATCGACCAGGCCGACCCGCCGGTGCGCACCGCGGTCCGCACGCTGCTCGCGGAAGTGCACGGCAACGCAGAAGCCGCCGCGGAACAGGTGGAGATCGCCCTGGCGAGCGCCAACCGCGAAGAGGTGGACAGCCTGACGCTGCAGGCGCTGCGCTGGACGGTGCGGCTGTCGGCCGAGTGCCTGGAGCGGGACCTGCCGGTCACCGAGTGGATCTCCGAGGCGCTGACCTGACCGGAACGATGCGCCTTTGGCGGGAGCGGGCTGATCGCCGCGCGGGACCGGCAGCGACCCGGCGTCAGTAGTGGTAGCGGCCCACGGTCTCCGGGTGGATGACGATGCGCACCAGTTCCCCGGCCACGATCTCGGCGAGCTGAGCGGCGCGGGTCGGGTCGTCGAGGTCCCAGTAGCGGGCGGCCAGGCGGCGGCTCAGCTCGTGCGCGCCGTCCGGTTCCACCGTGACCCGGCCGGCGACCGACACCCAGCGCTCGCGTTCACCGACCGGCGCGGCGACGACGATCGAGGCGCGCGGATCGCGGCGCAGCTGCCGCATCTTGGGCGAGTCCGGCAGGGAGAACAGCTGGATCGTGCCGTCGTCGGCGGCCTCGAACCACACCGGCCGCGGCTGCGGCGGGACCGGGCCCGCCGCCACGGTCAGGAACCCGTGCAGGGGACGGCGGAGGAACTCGAGGTCGTCGGGGGTCAGTGGGCTGTCGCTCATGATCCCGATTGAACACCGCGGGCTCGGACGAGCACATGGCTGAAAGGCCGGATCACCTGTGTGATCGTCTAACCTGGTCGATGTGGACGTGTTCAGTGATCTGATCCGCGGGGTGCGCGCCCACGGCTCGCTGTTCGGCAGCACGACCCTGTCCCCGCCTTGGCACCTGCACTTCGTGGACGGCGCGCCGCTGACCCTGTGCACGGTGCTCACCGGGGAGGGCTGGATCGTGCCGGAACACCACGGGCCCGAGCGGCTGCGCGCCCGCGAGACGATCATCGTGCGCGGCCCAGGGACCTTCACCTTCGTCGACGAGCCGGGCACCCGGGCCGAGCCGGTCGCGTGCGGCGAGTTCTGCGCGAGGCCCGAGCAGGGCGGGACGCGGTACCGGCTCGGGTGGCACGACCACGGCGACGGCGCGACGACGCTGATCGTCGGCGCCTACCCGGTGCGCGGCGAGATCAGCCGCCGGTTGCTGGACGCGCTGCCCGTCGTCGTGCGCGTGGGCGACACCGCGGACACCTCCGACCCCGTGCTGGACCACCTCGCCGCCGAGGTCGCGATCGACGCGCCGGGTCAGCAGGTCGTGCTCGACCGGCTGCTGGACTGGCTGCTGGTCTGCACGCTGCGCGAGTGGTTCGACCGGCCCGGCGGCGAGCCCCCGGCGTGGTGGGCCGCCCAGCGCGACCCGGTGGTTGGCCGCGCGCTGCGCCTGCTGCACGCCGAGCCGGCGGCGCCGTGGACGGTCGCCGCGCTGGCGGAGCGCACCGGCGTGTCGCGGTCGACCCTGGCCAAGCGGTTCGCCGACCTGGTGGGTGAACCGCCGCTGACCTACCTGACCCGCTGGCGCATGACGCTCGCCGCGGACCGGCTGGTGGCGCAGGAAGCCGCGACCATCGGCGAAATCGCGCGCTCCGTCGGCTACGCCGACCCGTTCGGGTTCAGCGCGGCGTTCAAACGGGTCCGGGGCGTCAACCCGAGCGAGTTCCGGCGCGACCGGACCGGAGTCAGTGCAGCAGCGCCTTCACCAGCGCCGACACTTGCGCGACTTCGATCAGGAACGAGTCGTGCCCGTACGGCGAGGTGATCTCCGCGGCCTCGCCCGCGCCCGGGATTCCCGCCGCCAGCTCGTGAGCCTGCCGCATCGGGTAGAGGCGGTCGGAATCGACCCCCGCGATCACGCTGCGCGCGGTCACGCCGGCCAGCGCCGCGCCGACGCCACCGCGGTCGCGGCCCACGTCGTGCGTGTTCATCGACCGCGTCAGCCACACGTAGGAGGCCGCGTCGAAGCGGCGCACCAGCTTGTCCGCGTGGTGGTCGAGGTAGGACTCCACGGCGTAGCGGCCGTCGTCGAACGGGTCCTCCTCGCCCTGCGGCGACCGGCCGAACCGCTGGTCCAGCTCCAGTGAGCTGCGGTAGGTCACGTGTGCGATCCGCCGCGCGACGCCCAGCCCGCGGTGCGGGCCCCCACCCGGCGGCGCGTCGTGGTAGTCGCCGCCGCGCCAGCCCGGGTCCGACGTGATCGCGTGCAGCTGCGGCGCGGCCCACGCGATCTGGTCGGCCGAGGACGCCGCGGGCGCGGCCAGCACCAGCAACGCCGCGACCCGGGACGGGAACGTCGCCGCCCACTCCAGCGCCCGCATGCCGCCCATCGACCCGCCGAGCACCGCGGCCCACCGCTCGACACCCAGCTGGTCGGCCACCACGGACTCGGCCCGGACCTGGTCGCGGATCGTGATCCGCGGGAACCGGCTCCCCCACGTCCGGCCGTCCGGATCCGGCGACGACGGGCCGGTCGAACCCTGGCAGCCACCGAGCACGTTGGGCACCACGACGAACAGCTCGTCGGTGTCCAGCGCGCGGCCGGGCCCGATCAGGCCGTCCCACCAGCCCGGCGTGGGGTGCCCCGGCCCGGCCTCACCGGCGGCGTGGCTGTCGCCGGTGAGGGCGTGCTCGATCAGGACCGCGTTGGAGCCGTCGGAGTTCAGCGTGCCCCACGTCTCGTACGCGATCCGGTACTCCGGCAGCGAGCCACCGGCGTCCAGCCGCAGCTGTCCGCCGGCGGCCCACTGCCGCCGTCCCGGTGGATCCCCCTCCCGCCACGCACCCGTCGCAGGCGGCAGATCCACAGTGGACGGTTGCGTCACAGGGCCGCCTTCGCCGCCCGGAACCCGGCCTCGAGGTCGGCCTTGAGGTCCTCCAGGCCCTCCAGCCCCACGGCGAGCCGCACCAGGCCCGGCGTGACGCCGCTGGCGAGCTGCTCCTCCGGGCCGAGCTGGCTGTGGGTGGTGCTGGCGGGGTGGACGATGAGGCTGCGCACGTCACCGATGTTAACCAGCTGGCTGTGCAGCTCGGTGCCGTCGACGAACTTCCGCCCGGCCTCCACGCCGCCGCGCAGCTCGAACGACAGCACCGCACCGGCGCCCTGCGGCAGGTACTTCTGCGCCAGGCGGTAGTGCGGGCTCGACGGCAGGCTCGCGTAGTAGACGCGCTCGACCTCGTCGCGCTGCTCCAGCCACTCGGCCAGCGCCTTCGCGTTGCTGACGTGCCGCTCGACGCGCAGCGACAGCGTCTCGATGCCCTGCAGGATCAGGAAGCTGTTGAGCGGAGCGATCGCCGCGCCGGTGTCGCGCAGCAGCTGGACGCGGGCCTTCGCCGCGTACGCGCCGGGGCCGAGGGCCTCCCAGTACTTGAGGCCGTGGTAGCTGGGGTCCGGCTCGGTGAAGCCGGGGAAGCGGTCGCCGTGCGCGCCGAAGTCGAAGGTGCCGCCGTCGACCAGGACGCCCGCGACCGTGGTGCCGTGGCCGCCGAGGTACTTCGTGGCCGAGTGGACGACGACGTCCGCACCGTGCTCGATCGGGCGCAGCAGGTACGGCGTCGGGATGGTGTTGTCCACGATCAGCGGCACGCCCACCTCGTGCGCCAGGTCGGCGATCGTCCGGATGTCCAGGACGTCGCTGCCCGGGTTGGCGAGCGTCTCGCCGAAGAACGCCTTGGTGTTCGGGCGGACGGCGGCCCGCCACTGCTCCGGGTCGTCCTGCTGCTCGACGAACGACACCTCCACACCCAGCTTCGGCAGGGTGTAGCGGAAGAGGTTGTAGGTGCCGCCGTACAGCTTCGCGCCGGACACGATGTGGTCGCCGGCGTTGGCGACGTTCAGGATCGCCGCCGTGGTGGCCGCGGAACCGGACGCGAAGGCCAGGGCGGCCACACCGCCTTCGAGCGCGGCGAGGCGCTGCTCGAGCACGTCCTGGGTCGGGTTCATGATGCGGGTGTAGATGTTGCCGGGCTCGGCGAGGCTGAACAGGTCGGCACCGTGCTGGCTGTCCCGGAAGACGTACGACGTCGTCTGGTAGATCGGGGTCGCGCGGGCGCCCGTGGCCGGGTCGGGGCTCGCGCCGGCGTGGATCTGCTTGGTCTCGAAGGACCAGGCCTGCGACTCGGTCATCGTCGTTCTCCTTGGTGCGTGGGCTGTTCAGCGGAAGGCGCCGCCTTCGAAGTTAGCCAGATCGGATCAACGTGCCCAACCGGATCCCACGCTGTGGATTTTTCTCGCTTGCTTAATCTCTTAGTTTCTAAGATACTTGGCGAACGGGATTTCCACAGTGAGGAGGAACCATGGAACGAGTCGACGTCCTGGTCGTGGGGGCCGGGCTGGGTGGCCTGTCCGCGAGCGTGTTCCTGGCGCTCGGCGGAGTGAACGTGCTGACGGTGGAACGGCACCCGGGCACGTCGCTGCACCCGCGGGCGTCCGGGCAGACGCCGCGGACGATGGAGCTGTACCGGTTCGCCGGGATCGACCGGAAGGTGCTCGGCGTCAGCGAGCGGGCCTCGCAGGGGCTGCGGATCACCGTCGCCGCGAGCCTGAGCGGACCGGTGTTCCACCGGATCGTCGAGGACCTCGGGGAGATCGACCTGAGCGCGGCGACCGCGGCGCCGTGGGGCATGGCCGGGCAGGACGTGGTCGAGCCGATCCTGCTGGAGCGGGCGCGCGAGGCGGGCGCGGACGTGCGGTTTTCGACGGAACTGGTGTCGTTCACGCAGGACGACGACGGGGTGACCGCGGTGCTGCGCTCCCGGGCCGGTTCGGAGACGACCGTGCGCGCGTCGTACCTGGTGGCCGCGGACGGCGGGCGGAGCCGGATCCGGGAGGCGCTCGGGATCGGGACCTCCGGGCTCGGCGCGATCGCGCAGTCGATCGGGGTGGTGTTCGACGCCGATCTCGGCGACCGGCTGCTGCCCGGCGTGACCGACCTGTTCTACCTGCAGCACCCGGAGTTCACCGGCGCGCTGGTCAACACCGACGTGCCCGGCCGGTACGTGTGCGCGGTCGACATCGGGCCCGGTGAGACGGCCGACGACTTCCCCGAGGAGCGGCTGGTCCACCTGATCCGGGTGGCGACCGATCTGCCGGACCTGGAGCCGAAGATCCAGTGGACGGGCGCGTGGGAGATGGCGGCGCGGGTCGCCGACCGGTTCGCCGCGGGCCGGGTGTTCCTGGTCGGCGACGCCGCGAAGGTCACGCCGCCGACCGGCGGCATGGGCGGGAACACCGCGGTCGGCGACGGGCACGACATCGCGTGGAAGCTGGCGACGGTGCTCCGCGGCGACGCCGGACCGGGGCTGCTGGACAGCTACGAAGCCGAGCGCAAGCCGATCGCGGAAATGGTGGTCAGCACTTCGCTGCACAACGCGAAGGAGCGGATGGTGCCGGACCTCGACCTGACCGGGGTGGCCCCGCCGGTCGACCAGATGGCGCTCACGCTGGGATTCCGCTACCGGTCGGGCGCGGTGCTGGCCGAGGACGACGACCTGCTGGAGAACCCGGTGGAGCCGTCCGGCCGTCCCGGGTTCCGCGCGCCGCACGTGCCCACCGCGACCGGCTCCACCTGGGACTTCCTCGGCCACGGCTGGGTCGTCTTCGGCACCGGCGGCTGGCGCGACGCGGTCGCGGAGGTGCGCGCGGAGACGGGCATCGCGTTGGAGTACCGGGAGTGCGGCACCGATTTCGACGACCCCACGGGCGTGTTCCGCGCGCGGTTCGGGTTGGGCGACGGCGGCGCCAGCCTGGTGCGGCCGGACGGGATCGTGGCGTGGCGGAGCCCCGGCGCCGCCGCCGACCCGGCCGCCACGTTGTGGGACGTGCTGGCCCGGGTGCTGAGCAGGTAGCCGTGAGTGGCGGCGCGGGAGCCACTCGCGCCGCCACTCGCCCGCCGTCGAGCCGTATCCTGCGGAAATGGTGTCCGTCCGCAGCGTGGTCGACCGGGTGGGGCCGACGTTGCTGCACGCGGTCCAGCTGCCCGACCCCTGCCCCGCGGTCGCGGACGTGGTGATCGCCGAGCCGGGGGCGCCCGCCCAGCTCGCGGCGGGCGACCTGGTCCTCGGCGTCGCCATCAACGACCCGGCCGCCGGGGTCGAGCTCATCCGGCACAGCGCGGCGGCCGGCGCCGCCGCGGTGCTGCTCAAGCCACCGGTCGCGCGGAAACCGCCGGTCCGGCGGGCGGCGAAGGCGGCAGGCGTCGCCCTCATCGAAGTTCGCGCGGCTACCGCGTGGGCCCAGCTGGTGTGGTTGCTGCGCACCGTGCTGGACGCCGCCGCGGAGGAACCCGAGTCGCTGGAGGGGGATCCCGCCTCGGCGGACCTGTTCCGGCTCGCGGACGCGGTCGCGGCGGTCGTCGACGCTCCGGTGACGATCGAGGACACCAATTCCCGCGTGCTCGCCTACTCGGCGCGGCAGGACATCACCGACCCGGCGCGCGTGTCCACCATCATGGGCCGCCGAATTCCCGACGACGTCCTCGCGAAGTTCCGCTCCCGCGGCGTGTTCCGCGAACTGTCCCGCGGCAGGCAGACGATTTTCGTGCCGGCGCAACGGGACGGCACGCTGCCGCGGCTCATCGTGCCCATCCGGATGGGCGGCGAACTGCTCGGCTCGATGTGGGCGGTGGTGCGCGGGCCGGTGTCCGACGAGCGCGCCGCCGCGTTCGCCGACACCGCGCCGGTCGTCGCGCTGCACCTCCTCCGCCGCCGGGCCCACGCCGACGCCCAGCGGCGCGCGTCGGCCGAACTGCTGCGTGCCGTCCTGGAGGGAAAAGCCGGTCCGCGCGCCGCGATCGCCGAGCTGGAGCTGACCGACGAACCGCACCGGGTGGTCGTCGTCGACACCCCCGGCGACGACGAAGGCCTGCGGCTCGCCTTGATGGAACGGATGTCGCTGGGCATCGGGCGCCGTCCGATCGCGACGGAACTCGGCGGGCTGCTCTACACGGTCGTGCCGGACGGCGCGGACTGGCCGTCGCTGGCCGACCCGTCCCGCGGCGCGCCACGGGTCGCGGCGGGCAGCGCGGTCAAGATCGGCGAGCTGCCGCGATCACGCGCCGAGGCGGAGGAGACGCTGAGCCTGCTGCGCGCCGGCGTGATCGAGGGGCCGTCGGGCAGCTTCGACGGCCTGTGGACCGCGCTCGCGTTGCACCGCACGGCTTCGGCGGCGGCCGCGGCGGGCGTCGCCGAACTCGGGCCGCTCGAACAACTCCGCGAGTACGACCGGATCAACGGCACGGGCTACGTCGACACGCTGTACGAGTGGCTGCGGCACCCCGGGGACCCGCGCTCGGCGGCGCAGGCGTTGCGGATCCACCCCAACACGTTCCGGTACCGCATGCGGCGCGTGCTCGAACTCGTCCCGCTCGACCTGGACGACCCGGACGTCCGGTTAGCATTGCTGGTCCAGCTGGTCGCCGTGCGCTGGTCGTAGGAGGGTTTCCGTGTTCGAGGGGTCGGTTGCCGGGCTGCACCGCTGGCCGGTGAAGTCGTTGCGGGGCGAGGAGGTCCGCGCCGCGCGCTTCGACGGGCGGGGCATGGCGGGCGACCGGGCGCACGCGCTGGTCGACGGGCGGGAGAAGCGCCGCGGGAAGGTGCTGACGGTGCGCCAGAACCCGCCGATGCTCACCTGGGGCGCGGAGTACGGCGCCGAGGTGATCGACCCGCCGAAGCCCCCGATGCTGCGCGCGCCGGACGGCCGGTCCTGGTCCTGGGACGAGCCCGGCCTGGCGGACGCGCTCGCCGGGTCGTTCGGGATGCCGGTGGAGCTGCGCGCGGCGGACGGGCAGCAGGACCGCGGCCCCACCGTGCTGGTCACGTTCGAGGCGTCGCTGGCAGCGCTCGCGGCGGAGCTCGGCAAGCCCGTCGAACTCCACCGCTTCCGCCCGAACATCCACCTGACCACCGACGCCCCCGCCTTCGCCGAGGAGGACTGGACCACCGGGACGACGCTCGACGTGGGCGAGGTGTCGCTGGAGGTGACCGGTGACCACGCCGGACCGTGCATCCGCTGCGCCGTGCCTAGCTGGGAGCCCTCCGGCCGGGAGCGGTGGCCGGAGTTGCAGACCCACCTGATCGACCGGCACGCCAACAAGTTCGGCGTGATCATGCGCGTGACGCGCGCCGGGGTGGTGGCGGTCGGGGACACCGCCGACGCCCGCCCCGCCTGAGGGTCACACCTCCAGCAGCGTCTTGCCGATCGTCGCGCGGTTTTCGATCGCCCGGTGCGCGTCGGCGGCCCGGTCCAGCGGGAAGCGTTGTCCCACAAGCGGTTTCACCCGGCCGGCGGCGGCTTCGGCCAAGACCCACTCGGTGGCGGCCCGCAGGTCGGCCGGGCTGCCCAGCGGGCCCCGGTGCAACACCACGCCGCGCGCGGCGGCCTCCTCCTCGGACACCTCCGTCCACGCGCCGCTCGCCAGGCCGTAGCTGAAGTGCCGCCCGCCGCGCTGCACCAGACCGAACGCGGCCGCCCCGATCGCGCCGCCCACGCCGTCGAACACCACGTCCACCGGGCCGACCCCGGCGGCCCAGTCCGGCTGCGTGTAGTCGACCACCAGATCCGCCCCGAGGTCCCGGGCCACCGCCGTCTTCCGCGAGCCGCCTGCCGCCGCGACCACCGTCGCGCCCGCGTTGCGCGCCAGCTGCACCAGCAGGCTGCCCACGCCACCCGCGGCGGCCTCCACCAGCACCCGCTCCCCCGCCGACACGCCCGCGGCGCGGATCAGCGCCGTCGCGGTCCGGCCGTCGGCCAGCAACGCCACCGCGTCGTCCAACGCCAAGCCGTCCGGCACGCGGAACGGCGCCGCCGCGTCCACCACGACCCGCTCGGCGTACCCGCCCGACCCGTTCAGGCTCGTCACCACCCGCGCGCCCACCAGCTCCGCCGGCCCGGAAAGCACCACCCCGCCGACCCCGTTGCCCGGGATCACCGGCGGCTCCGCGCGGAACGGCCCGGGCCGACCCGCCCGGAACTGCGTCTCCACGAAGGTCGTGTTGGCGAACGTCACACCGACGAGCACCTGCCCGGGACCGGGCACCGGATCCGGCGCCTCACCGGCGACGAGCACCTCGGGCCCGCCGAACTCCCTCAACCACACCGCTCTCATGAAGATCATCCTGCGATCTCGACCAAGGTGGAGGTCAAGACCTTGTCCTGCGGGCACCACCCGAGCGGCGGAGAATTGTCGGCGAGGCACGATGACACCGCCATCCGGGTGGTTCACCGTGGTCAGCACCACGTCCACGGATGCAGGAGGAAGCAGTGCGCATCGCCGTCCCCCGCGAGGTCAAGAAGCACGAGTACCGCGTCGCCGTGACCCCGGCCGGGGTGCACGAACTGACAGCGCGGGGTCACGAGGTCTTCATCGAGGCCGGCGCCGGCATCGGGTCCGCCATCAGCGACGACGAGTACGTCTCCGCGGGCGCGAAGATCCTCGCCACCGCCGACGACGTCTGGGCGGAGGGCGAGATGGTCCTCAAGGTCAAGGAGCCGGTCGCCGAGGAGTACCCCCGGCTGCGCCGCGACCAGGTGCTGTTCACCTACCTGCACCTCGCCGCGGACCGCCCGCTCACGCAGGCCCTCCTGGACGCGGGCACGACCGCCATCGCGTACGAGACCGTGCAGCAGCCCAGCGGCGCGCTGCCGCTGCTGGCGCCGATGTCCGAGGTCGCCGGGCGGCTCGCCCCGCAGGTCGGCGCCCACTCCCTCATGAAGCCCAGCGGCGGCCGCGGCGTGCTGCCGGGCGGCGTGCCCGGCGTGCACCCGGCGCGGGTGGTCGTCATCGGCGGCGGCGTCGCCGGCCTCAACGCGGCGCGGATCGCGCTCGGCCTCGGCTCGGACGTCGAGATCCTGGACACCAACGTGGACCGCCTGCGCCAGATCGACCACGACTTCGCCGGCCGCATCCGCACCGTCACCTCGAACGCCTTCGCCGTCGAGCAGGCCGTGCTGGAGGCCGACCTGGTGATCGGCGCGGTGCTGGTGCCCGGCGCGCGGGCGCCCAAGCTCGTCTCCACCGACCTGGTCGCGCGCATGAAGCCGGGCAGCGTGCTCGTGGACATCGCGATCGACCAGGGCGGGTGCTTCGCCGACTCGCACCCGACGACGCACGACGACCCGACCTACACCGTGCACGAGTCCGTCTTCTACTGCGTGGCGAACATGCCCGGCGCGGTTCCGCGCACCAGCACGTACGCGCTGACCAACGTCACACTCCCCTACGCCGTCCAGTTGGCCGACCACGGCTGGCAGGCCGCGCTGCGCGCCAACGGCCCGCTGTCGCTCGGCCTCAACGCGCATGACGGCGCGCTGGTCAACGGGCCCGTCGCACAGGCACACGACCTGTCGCACACGCCGCTGGCCGACGTCCTCGCCTGACCCCGGTGGGCGGTCCCGCGTCAGGGACCGCCCACCCCACCACCGAACGTGTGAAGAACTTTTCAGACCAACATGGGCCCCCGCGTAAGCGAAGTCCGGGGATACCACCTAAGCTTGTACGTGGCGGCCCGCTCCCAGTGACCCCCAGGCTGGTTGAGCGGGCCGCCCCTTTGTGCGCACCCTCCCCGACACGCGGCACCCGGACGGGTTGAACCGGACACGAGTAGGGCACTATGTGCCCGCGATCAAGTTCACCGGGCCGGGAGGGGCGCGCATGCAACACGACGGCAGCGGCCGGATATTCGTGCAGAACCTGAGCAAACACTTCGGGCCGGTCGCCGCGGTGCAGAACCTGAGCTTCGAGGTCCGTCCCGGCTCGGTCACCGGCTTCCTCGGCCCGAACGGCGCCGGAAAGACCACCACGCTGCGCATGTTGCTCGGACTGGTCACGCCGTCGGCGGGTGTCGCCACCATCAACGGCCGCCCGTACCAGCAGCTGGGCAACCCGGCGCAGGTCGTCGGCGCGGTGCTGGAGAACGAGGGCTTCCACCCCAAGCGCACCGCGCGGAACCACCTGAAGGTGTACGCCGCGGCGATCGGCGCGCCGGACAACCGCGTCGAGGAGGTGCTGGGCCTCGTCGGGCTCTCCGGCGCCGCGGACCGCCGCGCGGGCGGGTTCTCGCTCGGCATGCGGCAGCGGCTGGCGCTGGCGACCGCGCTGCTCGGCAACCCGCAGGTGCTGGTGCTGGACGAGCCGGCGAACGGCCTCGACCCGGAGGGCATCGTGTGGCTGCGCAACTTCCTGCGCGCCTACGCCCGCGAAGGCCGCACCGTGCTGGTGTCGAGCCACCTGCTGTCCGAGGTGGAGCAGACGATCGACCAGGTCGTCATCATCAGCCACGGCGTCACGCGCTACTACGGCCCGCTGGACCAGCTGCGCAGCAGCCAGCAGTCGCGGGTGCTGGTGCAAGCGGCGGACGCGAACGCTCTCGTGAAAGCGCTTCAGGAAGCCGGCTTCACGCAGGTGGAGCCGACGCCGGACGGGCGCGTCGCGGTGGTCGGCGCGACCCGCCAGCAGATCGGCGACCTGGTCGCGAAGTCCGGGATCGCGGTGTACGGGATCGAGGAGGAGCGGGCGGACCTGGAGAAGCTGTTCTTCCAGCTGACCAGCCCGCAGTATGCGGGAGCGCCGCAGCAGCCGTACGGCCAGCCGCCGCAGCAGGGCGGCTGGGGCGGCCCGCCGCCACCGGGATACCCACCGCAGCAGCAGTACCAGCAAGCACCGCCGCAGCAGGGGCACGGCGGCTGGGGAGGACAGGGCTGATGGGCCGGTTGATCAAGGCGGAGTTCCGCAAGACGCTCAGCCTCAACACCTGGTGGATCCTGATCATCCCGCTGGTGCTGGTCGCGTTCTGGATGTCGTTCGCGTGGGGCAAGATCACCAACGACTTCGCCGACTGGATCGGCTCCGGCACCGCGCGGATCATCGCCGAGCAGGCCGGGGTGTCCGCCGACGCGCTGCCGGTCGGGTTGCTGAGCATCGCGCACGGCGTGAACATCGCGCAGCTGGTCCCCGCGATCTTCGGCGTGTTCGCGCTGGCCGGCGAGTACAACAGCAAGACGATCACCACGACGTTCCTGACGGCGCCGAACCGGGTGTCCGCGCTGACCGCGAAGATGATCACCTACATCCTGTGGGGCGCGCTGTACGGTCTGCTCAGCTTCGCGGTCTCGGCGCTGGCGACGGCCATCACCGTGGACGGCGACCGGCTGCCCACCGGCGGTCAGTGGCTCGCGGCTTTCGGCGCCACCGTGCTCGCCTACATCCTGGTGACGTTGTTCGGCATCGGGTTCGGCGCGGTGCTGAACAAGGTCGTGCTGGCCGTGATCCTGCTGATCGGGTACTTCCTGATCGTGGAGAACGTGCTGGTCATCGCGATGTGGAACACCACCGACGTGCTGGGCGCGATCCTGCCGAACAGCACCGCGAACGGCATCGTCGGCGGTGTCGCCGCGGAGGCGTTCGGCATCGACTCGATCAACCTGCCTGGTGGCGTCGAGCACTGGGACAAGCTGGGCCTGCAGCTCTCGGCCGGTGCGCCGGGCCTGATCTCGTGGTGGGCCGCCGCGCTGGTGTTCCTGGCCTGGACGCTGGTGTTCTTCGTCGGCGGCTGGGCCTCCAACCAGCGCCGCGACATCACCTAGGCGCACACGCGCATAACCTGGCGTGGTGACTGTCGCACCACCACGCACTGTCGAAAATCCCGGGACCGGATGGATCCGCCGGCTGGCCGCGGCCTGCTGGCGCCATCCGGTCCTGGTCGTCTCGTCGCTCGCCGCGGCGGTGTTCAGCGTCGGCCTGCAGGCCGCGAGCCCGCTGCTGGTGAAGGTCGCCGTGGACGACGCGGTGGCGTCGCAGACCGGGCGGCTCGGCCTGCTGGTCGCGGGGCTGATCGGCGTGCAGCTGCTCATGTTCGGCACCGCGTTCGTCCGCCGCTACCTGGGCGGGCGGCTCGCGCTGGACGTGCAGCACGACCTGCGCCAGCGGGTGTTCGACTCGGTGTCCCGGCTGGACGGTGGCAAGCAGGATTCGCTGCGCACCGGCCAGGTGGTGTCGCGGGCGATCACCGATCTGCAGCTCGTCGTGTCGCTGTTGTTCGTGGTGCCGCTGTCGGCGGGCTCGGTCGTGTTCGCGGTGTTCTCGGTCGCCGCGATGCTGTGGATGTCGCCCGGCCTGACGGTGATCGCCTTGATCGTGGTGCCCGCGGTCGCGATCGTCGCGGGCATGGCGCGCAAGCGCCTGTTCCCGGCCACCTGGTCGGCGCAGCAGCGGGCGGCGGACGTGGCGCAGCACGTCGAGGAGACCGTCACCGGCGTCCGGGTCGTGAAGGGTTTCGGGCAGGAGGCCAGGGAGGTCGCGCGGCTGGAGAGGACCGCGCGGCGGCTGTTCGCCGAGCGGCTGCGGGCGGCGCGGCTGGCCGCGGTGCCCACGGCGACGACGTCGGCGCTGCCCGCGGCCGGGCAGGTCGCGGTGCTGGCCTTCGGCGGCATCCTGGCGCTCAACGGGCAGGTCACCCTCGGCACGTTCCTCGCGTTCGCCAGCTACGTGTCCGGCCTGATCGGGCCTGCCCGCATGATGTCGGCGCTGGTGGTGCAGGCCCAGCTGACCCGTGCCGGCGCGGAACGCGTGTACGAGCTGGTGGACGCCCAGCCGGAGGTCACCGATCCGGCCGAGCCGAAGCCGCTGCCGGACGGCCCGCTCGGCATCGAGCTGGACGGCGTGCGCTTCGGCTACACGCGCTCGGAACCGGTGCTGGACGGGCTGAGCCTGCGTGCGGAACCCGGCGAGACGCTGGCGCTGGTCGGCACCGCGGGTTCCGGCAAGTCGACGATCTCGTTGCTGTTGCCCCGCTTCTACGACCCGCACTCGGGCAGTGTGCGGCTGGGCGGCTGCGACGTGCGGGACGTGAAGCTGGCGGAGCTGCGCCAGGCGATCGGCGTGGTGTTCGAGGAGGCGTTCCTGTTCTCCACGTCCATCCGCGACAACATCGCCTACGGCCGCCCGGACGCCAGCGACGAGGAAGTGATAGCCGCGGCGAAGGCGGCCGAGGCACACGAGTTCATCTCCGAGCTGCCGGACGGCTACGCCACCCAGGTCGGTGAACGCGGCCTGACGCTGTCGGGCGGTCAGCGGCAGCGGCTGGGCCTGGCGCGGGCGCTGCTGACCGATCCGCGGGTGCTGATCCTGGACGACGCGACGTCCGCGGTGGACACGGTCACCGAGGCGGCGATCTACGAGACGCTGCGCTCGGTCACCGCGACGCGCACGACGTTGCTGATCGCGCACCGCAAGTCGACCTTGTCGCTGGCCGACCGGATCGCGGTGCTCGACGCCGGCCGGGTGGTGGACGTCGGCACGTACGACGAGCTGGCGGAGCGCTGCGAGCTGTTCCGCGAGCTGATCGCCGGGCCCGGCGAGGGCGTGGAGAACGTGCACAAGCGTGACTGCGTGGCGAGCCCGGAAACCGGGACCACGCCGGCACTCTGGCCGGAGACCGGCGAGCGGGACGCGGTCGACGAGCTGGCCGAGGCGGCGCAGCAGCGGAACGCGCCGGCGCCGATGCCGGGCAGCGGGGGCATGGGCGCGAGCAGCGCGCTCAACGCACCGCCGACGGCCGAACTGCTGGAGGGCGTGCGCAAGCTGCCGCCCGCCAAGGACAAGCCCGCGCTGGCCCCGGATTCGGTCACCGCGCCCGATCCCGGGTTCCGGCTGGGTTCGGCGCTGCGTCCGGTGCGCGGACTGCTGATCGCCGCGGTGCTGCTGGTCGGGCTCGACGCCGCGGCGTCGATCGCGTTGCCCGCGCTGTACCAGCAGGGCGTCGACCACGGCGTGCGTCCCGGCCTGCCGTGGGTGGTGTGGCTGTGCGCCGGGATCGGCGCGTTCATCATCGCGATGGACTGGTTCGTGATCGCGGCGCAGACGCGGATCACCGCGCGGGCCGGTGAGACGGTGCTGTACTCGCTGCGCGTGCGCAGCTACGCGCACCTGCAGCGGCTCGGGCTCGACTACTACGAGCGCGAGCTGTCCGGCAAGATCATGACGCGGATGACGACCGACGTGGACGCGTTGTCGACGTTCCTGCAGACCGGTGTCGCGCAGGCGGTGATCAGCGCGCTGACGCTGGTCGGGATCACCGGGGCGCTGCTGATCACCGACGTGTCGCTGGCGTTGTACGCGTTGTCGGTGGTGCCGGTGCTGGTGATCGCGACGATCATCTTCCGTCGCCTGTCCAGTGCGGCGTACACCGAGGCGCGGGAAAAGGTCAGCGCCGTGAACGCCGACATGCAGGAGAACGTGAGCGGTCTGCGGGTCGCGCAGGCGTACAGCCGGGAGGAGCGGTCGGCCGAGGACTTCGCGTCTCGGAGCGACGCGTACCGGCGGTCGCGGCTGCGGGCCCAGCGGTATGTGGCGACGTACTTCCCGTTCGTGACACTGCTTTCCGGGGTCGCCGAGGCGATCGTGCTGGTGGCGGGCGCGAACCGGGTCGCGGACGGCACCCTGGCGGTCGGTGTGCTGCTGGCGTTCCTGCTGTACCTGAACCTGTTCTTCTCGCCGATCCAGCAGTTGTCGTCGGTGTTCGACGCCTACCAGCAGGCGAAGGTCGGCCTGCACCGGATCGGCGACCTGCTGCGGACGCCGACGTCGGTGCCGCCGCCCGCGGACCCGGTGCCGGTGCCCGAGCGCCTGCGCGGCGAGGTCGCCTTCGACGCGGTCGACTTTTCGTACACAGGCACGGAATCCCTCGCCCTGACCGATGTTTCGCTGAAGGTGTCGCCGGGTGAGACGGTCGCCCTGGTCGGCGCGACCGGCGCCGGGAAGTCCACAGTGGTCAAACTGGCGGCGCGGTTCTACGACGCGACGAGCGGCAAGGTGAGCATCGACGGCGTCGACGTGCGCGACTACGACCTGGCCGGGCTGCACCGCCGGATGGGCGTCGTGCCGCAGGAGGCGCACCTGTTCTCCGGCACCGTGGCCGACAACGTCCGGTACGGCAACCCGTCCGCGTCGGACGCGGAGGTCGAAGCCGCGGTGCGCGCGGTCGGCGCGGTGGACGCGATCGCCGCCCTGCCGCAGGGCTTCCACCAGCCGGTGGGCGAACGGGGCCGTTCGTTGTCCGCGGGGCAGCGGCAACTGGTCGCACTGGCCCGCGCGGAACTGGTGGACCCCGACGTGCTGCTACTCGACGAGGCGACGGCCGCACTGGACCCGTCCGCGGAAGCCACGGTCCTCGCCGCAACGGAAACAGTGGCCAAGCGCCGCACGACTTTCGTGGTGGCCCACCGCCTGGCGACGGCTTCTCGCGCCGACCGGATCGTGGTGCTGGATCACGGAAGGATCGTGGAGCAAGGCACCCACGAGGAGTTGTTGGCGGCCAACGGCCACTACGCACACCTGTGGAAAACAGGCGCATAGCGCCATCTTTGAACCAAACCCGAGCTGGGTGGTCATCCCGTCGCCTGACACGCAACGATCACCTTGAGCCAGGGCCGCAACCCTCGCTGGGTCCGGCAGCCGAGAACACAAAGCTTGCGGCCCTGGC
>NZ_JBEXTX010000109.1:0-25469 GCF_040614175.1 Amycolatopsis sp. NPDC006131 | reverse complement strand
GTTGGCGATCGCCGCGGACGGGGCGGTGATGCCGACCTCCCCGGCACCGCCCACCCGGTCACCGGCACCGGGCATGATGTGGATCTGGCAGTCCTTGGGGTAGTGCCGCATCCGCAGCCAGTGGTAGTTGGAGTAGCTGCCTTCCAGCGGAAGGCCCTGCTCGATGTGCAGACCTGCCGTCAGGGTGAGCGAGATGGCCTCGGCGACGCACCCCTGCATCTGGGCCTCCAGGCCCGACGGGTTGATCACCGTACCGATGTCGACCACCATGGTCAGCTTCGTGACGCGCGGGGCTTTCGGATCGCGGCCGTCGAGTTCGACGACGCACGCGGTGACGGTCCTGCTCTCCTCGTGGAATCCCACCCCCTGGGCGAATCCCGGAGGCATCTTCTTGCCCCACTCCGCGCGCCGGGAGACCTCGTCCAGCACCGCGGCCGCGGCGGGGTTCTTGGCGCATTCCTTGCGGTAGGCGATCGGGTCCTTCCGCAGCGCCACGGCGATCTCGTCGACGACGATCTCCTCGCTGGTGCGGGTCGTGGGGCAGTGCACGCTGCGGTAGGCCGAGGTCGGGATCCCGGTGGGCAGCTCGGTGAGAAGCTTGTCGTAGACGCCGAAGTTGTAGGGCGAGGAGACCATCAGCTCGAACAGCGCCTGGCTGTAGGCGTGCTTGCCCACCGTGGTCTTGGCCCCTGGGGGCAGCGAGGTCGCCACGTGAGTGAGGATCTCGCCGAACCCCGGCGCGACGTCGAGGGCGACGCCCGCGACGCGTTGCTCGTAGCTGATCACCTGACCGGCGAGGACGGTGGCGCGGATCTTGTGGTAATTCTGCGGGCGCTGCCGTCCGTGCCGCATGTCGTCGGTGCGGTGCCACATCAGCCGGACCGGGATGCCGAGTACCTGGGAGACCTGGGCCGCCTCGATCGCCGGTTCGAAGAAGCATTTGCGCCCGAACGCCCCGCCGGGCGGCACCACGTGCGCCGTGACCTTGTCCTGGGGGAGCCCCAGCATCAGCGCGATTTCCTGCTGGGCCACGAGCGGCGCCTGGAAACCGGCCCAGATCTCCGCGCTGTCGGGCCGGACGTCGGCGACCGCGCATTCCGTCTCCAGCGGAGCGTGGCAGGCAGGAGCCCAGTCGAACTCGGCCTCGATCGTCTGCGCGCCCAGCGGCGGCACGGCGAAGGGCGGCACCGTCTTCTTCAGTTTCCGCAGGATCGAGGCGTTGTCCTGGTCGTCGACCGGGCCGGGGCCGAATTCGACGTCGAGCGCGTTGACCCCGCGCCGGGCCTGCTCGATTGTGTCCGCCACGACGGCGACGCCGGTCCGGATGGGTACGACCCCGACGACTCCAGGCATCGCCTTGACCGCATCGGCGTTGCGCACAGCTCGCACCGTGCCCTTGATCGTGGGTGGGCGGCGCACCAGCGCAGGCTTGGCGCGGCCCAGCATGATGTCCATGACGAACTTCTTGCGTCCGGTGACCGCGTCCAGGGCGTCGGTGCGGCCCTGGCGGGTGCCGACGACTCTGCGCTCGCCCGGCGTCTTGGGAGCCACCGAACCGGTCGGCAGGTCAAGGGCGGCCGCGGCTTCCGACAGCGACGCGTAGGACGCGGTCCGGCCGTCCGGCGCGTGTACCGCCCCGTCCCCGGTGGTCAGCCCCGCGGTGTCGGTGCGCCAGGTCCGGGCGGCAGCCGCGATCAGGCGGGCACGGGCGATCGCCGCCATGGTCCGGACGTGGTCGTGAAAGATCCGGATAGTCGACGATCCGGCGGTGAGCTGGTTGAACAACAGCTCCGGCCGCGCGTCGGATACCGATACGTGCACTTTGCTCATCGGGAGGTCCAGCTCGTCGGCGATCATCATCGTCACGGCGGTGACGATGCCCTGCCCCATCTCCGTGCGTGGCAGGTCGAGGTGGGCCGTGCCGTCCCTGCCCAGCTGGAGCTGCACCAGCGGCAGCGTCGGGAGCGAGGCGTGGTGGAGCGCGTCCCCGACGTCATAGAGGTCCTCGATCGAGGGCAGGGACGGGACCGCGGCGGCCGCGTTCGCAGGCATCGCGGTGTCGGCCACCGCCCGGGTGGCGACCGTGAGCACTGGTGCGGCGACCAGGTAGGTCAAGAAGCGGCGTCGTCCGAGACCGGGTGAGGCGGTGTCCTGAATGCCGCCCCCCGATCCGGCCACGGCGAAATGCTCCTGTGCCATGACATCTCCCATCGCAGTGCTGATGTGAACGTGCTTTCTCGAGTGAGGAGAGACTGCGAGTGGACGGACGGTGTTCAGCCACCGCGGCGATCGGCGGGCGCCATGAACAAGCTCCGTTGCGTGTTCTCCTGTGCTCGGCGGTCATCATGGTGATCGTGTTGTCATGTGTCAATTGCACGCCGGTCGGAGTGGAAACGATATATATAGGTCACAGGGCTGTGACCTGCGTCAACAGCGCCGCATAGGTTCTTGAGCGGTCCGTGAGTCGCCCGATGGGGTGATACGTGTGCCGCAATCGCAACGGGCGGGACGAGCAGGTGTCACCTCGCGCTCGTCCACAGTGGATTGCTCCCAGGCCTGGTGCCGTGCTGCCCGCTGGGCTTGGATGTGCCCATGGACATTCACCACCTGCGGTCCTTCGTGGCGGTGGCCGAAGAGCTCCACTTCCACCGGGCCGCCGAGCGGTTGCACGTGACCCAGCCGTCGCTGAGCCAGCACGTCCGCCAGCTGGAGAAAGACCTCAAGACCACGCTGCTGGTGCGCACGACGCGGCGGGTCGAGCTAACCGCGGCCGGCCGGGAGCTGCTGGCCCGCGCGCGGCTCATCCTCGCCGCGATCGACGACGCGGTCCATGCGACCGAGCAGGCCGCGCTGGGCAAGCTGGGCCGGCTGACCGTGGGATTCACCGGGACGACGACCTACGAGCTGCTGCCCACTCTGGCCAAGATGTTCCGTGCGGACTCGCCGCGGGTCGAACTCGTGCTGCTCGGCGAGATGGTCACCCCGGTGCAGGTGGACGCCTTGCTGGCCGGATCGATGGATGTCGGGTTCCTGCGCCCGCCGGTCGACGAGCCGGAGCTGTGCCTCGATGTCGTCCGCCGCGAGCCGATGGGTGTGGTGCTGCCGGAGCGTCACCCGCTGGCCGCGCGGGCATCGGTTCGCCCGGCCGATCTCGCCGACGAGCCCTTTGTCTGCCATCCGAGCCGGTCTTCTGTGCACACCACGGTGTTGCGGACCTGTCTGGAAGCCGGGTTCGAGCCGCGGATCGTACAGGAGTCCGCGCAGACCTCGGTGGTGATGAGCCTGGTAGCCGCCGAGCTGGGAGTGGCGTTGTTACCCGAGTCGGTACGGCACGTCCACGTGACCGGCACCGTGTTCCGGCCGCTGCGTGACACCACGGCGCACATGGAGCTGGCGATGGCGTGGCGCCGCGCGCACGAGGACACCCCGCTGGTCCAGCGGTTCCTGCGGGTGGCACGTGCGGTCCTGCCACCATCCGTGCAGGTCGAAACTGATTGATCGGGGGTGCTGACCAATCGGCGTCGGAATTCCTATTTCTCTTATCAGTGGGCCGGTCGTAGCGTCGTCCGCACCACCGCATCGGGTGGCAGAGCGCACGGAGGGCGGAGACGTGACGGCGACAGATCCGAGAAATCTCCGGAACTGCCTGGGGCATTTCGCCAGTGGTGTCACTGTCGTCACCACCAGCAATCCGGTTGGCGGGGCGGCGGAGCCGCACGGCGCGACCGTCAATTCGTTCACCTCGGTGTCGATCGACCCGCCGCTGGTGCTCGTTTCCCTGGACCGCCGGTCGAAATTGAGCCGGCTCCTCGAGGACCGCCCATTTGTCATCAACATCCTGACGGCCGGGCAGCGGGATCTGGCGTTGCAGTTCGCCGGCCGGCCGACTCCTGGTCTGGTCGTGGACTGGGTGGAGGCCCCTTGTGGTCCACGGCTGGCCGGTTCGCTGGCCTACATCTCGTGCTCGCCGTGGCGCCGTTACGACGGTGGCGACCACGTGCTCTTTCTCGGTCAGGTCGAGGGATTCGAATTTTCCGGTGGCGAGCCACTGGTTTTCTTCCGGGGAGAGTTCCAGCAGGTCGAGGGTTTTCCGAACACGGTGTTCGCCCCCGGCGACATTCTGCACACCCCGGGCTGGGGCGGCGAAACCCCCTTGTTCCTCCCGCGGCGTCTCGGCGCCGAAGTCCGCTGATCCATTTCGTGCCACTTGCACTACAGAGAGGTAGTCATGAGCCAGGCAACTGTCGACAACGAGACCAGCACGACGTCCGCTCGTCCACTCACCGGCGAGGAGTACCTGGAGAGCCTGCGGGACGGGCGCGAGATCTGGATCTACGGCGAGCGCGTCAAGGACGTCACCACGCACCCGGCTTTCCGCAACAGCGCCCGGATGCTGGCCCGGCTCTACGACGCACTGCACGACCCGAGCCGCAACAGCAAGCTCGTGGTCCCGACCGACACCGGCAGCGGGGGCTTCACCCATGCCTTCTTCAAATCGCCCTACACCGCGGCGGACCTGCGGGCCGGTGCCGAGGCGAGTGCGGAGTGGGCGCGGCTGACCTACGGCTGGATGGGCCGCAGCCCCGACTACAAGGCCTCGTTCCTGTCGACACTGGGTTCCAACACCGAGTTCTACTCGCCGTTCCAGGACAACGCGCGGCGCTGGTACCGGGAGGCGCAGGAGAAGGTCCTGTACTTCAACCACGCCATCGTGAACCCGCCCGTCGACCGCAACAAGGGCCTCGACGAGGCGCGCGACGTGTACATGCACGTCGACGAGGAGACCGACGAGGGCCTGATCGTCAGCGGCGCCAAGGTCGTGGCCACGGGGTCGGCGCTGACCCACTACAATTTCATCGGCAACTACGGGCCGATGCCTATCAAGAGCAAGGACTTCGCGGCGATCTTCATCGTGCCCATGAACTCCAAGGGCCTGAAGCTGATCTGCCGCCCGTCGTACGAGTTCACCGCCGCCGCCGTGGGCAGCCCCTTCGACTACCCGTTGAGCAGCCGGCTCGACGAGAACGACTCGATCCTCGTCTTCGACCGGGTCCTCGTGCCGTGGGAGAACGTGTTCTGCCACGACGTGGAGAAGGCGAACAACTTCTTCGCCGGTTCGGGTTTCGTCTTCCGGGCGATGCTCCAGGGCTGTGTGCGCCTGGCGGTCAAGTTCGACTTCCTGTGCGGCCTGCTGCTCAAAGGCCTGGAGATGACCGGCACCGGCGAGTTCCGCGGCGTGCAGTCACGAGTAGGGGAGCTGATCGGTTTCCGCAACCTGTTCTGGAGCCTGGTCGATTCCATGGTGGACAACCCCACTCCGTGGGCGGACGGCACGGCCGTGCCCAATGTGGACACCGCCGGGGTCTACCGGCTGATGATGACCTACGCCTACCCGCGCGCCAAGGAGATCTTCGAGCAGGATCTGGGCAGTGCCCTGATCTACAGCAACTCCAACGCGGTCGACTGGCAGAACCCGGAGCTGCGGCCCTACCTGGACAAGTACGTCCGCGGCTCGGGCGGGCGCAGCGCCGAGGACCGGGTGAAGCTGATGAAGCTGATCTGGGACTCCATCGGCAGCGAGTTCGGCGGCCGTCAGGAGCTCTACGAGCGCAACTACTCCGGCAACCACGAGAACATCCGGCTGGAGACGCTGTGGGGTCAGATGCAGTCGGGACAGACCGACGCCTACAAGGCGATGGTCGACCGGTGCCTGTCCGAGTACGACACCCGCGGATGGACGGTTCCCGACCTGGTCAACTCCGACGACATCAACCTGTTCCGCAACGGCAGCCTTCGGCAGGGCTGAGATGAAGTTCCTGGTGCAGATGGACGTGCGCGTGCCCCACGACGCCGATCCGGGCAAGGTGGACAAGCTCAAGCTCGCCGAGCGGGACCGGGCGCAGGAGCTGCAGCGTGCCGGGACCTGGAGCCATTTGTGGCGGGTCGTTGGCCGGTACGCCAACGTCAGCGTTTTCGATGCGGACTCACACGAGCAGCTGCACGAGATTCTGTCCACCCTGCCGATGTGGCCGTACCTCGACATCACCATCACCCCGCTTACCCGGCACCCCTCGGCCCTGACCGACGACTGAACCGACGAAGGAAAGAACATGACGACGACAGAGCAGTCACAGTCACCGAGCGCGGCTGACTCCGGCGCGCGCGCCACCCAGGCGTTCCGGAGCGCAACGCACGAGACCGCCGGTGTGCCGGCGGAGCGGATCAGCGCCGTGGTGCAGGCCGTGCTTGACGGTGTGCACCAGGCGATCCGGGAGCACAAGGTCAGCTACGCTGAGTTCCAGGCGGCCAAGGCCTGGCTGATCCGGGTCGGGGAGAGCGGGGAATGGCCGCTGTTCCTGGACGTATTCGTCGAGCACGTCGTCGAGGAGGTCGCGAGCGAGCAGTGGCGTGGTAGTGCCGGCACGATCCTCGGACCGTACTACCTGCCGGGCCAGCCGAAGCTGCCTTCGGTGTGCGCGCTCCCAATGCGGTCGAACGAACCGGGCACCCCGCTGGTGTTCGCCGGGCAGGTGCGCGACATCGACGGCAACCCGGTCGCGGGCGCGGAGCTCGACATCTGGCACGCCGATGGTGAAGGGCAGTACTCCGGCTTCGCCCCGGGCATCCCGGACGGCAACCTGCGCGGTGTTGTCGTCGCCGACGGGGAGGGGCGTTTCGAGGTCACGACGATGCAGCCGGCCCCGTACCAGATCCCGACCGACGGGCCGACCGGAGCGCTCATCGAGGCGGCCGGCTGGCACCCCTGGCGTCCGGCGCACCTCCACCTCATCGTGCGTGCACCGGGGCACCGTCCGGTGACCACTCAGCTCTACTTCGCCGGCGGCGACTGGCTGGACACCGACGTCGCGCAGGCGACCAAGCCGGACCTGGTCCTGTCCCCTCGGCCACAGGAGGACGGCAAGCTGCGCGCGGAGTACGACTTCGAGCTCGAGCCGGTGCGGGACGGCCGATGAAGATCGAGAAGATCGAGGCGATCCCCTTCACGATCCCGCTCAAGAGCCCGACCGGCTTCTCACACGCCACGATCGCCGACGCCGAGCACGTCCTGATCCGGGTGCGCACCGACGACGGACTCGTGGGGCAGGCGGAGGCTCCCGCCCGGCCGTTCACCTACGGTGAGTCGCAGGAATCAATCGTGGCGGCGGTCCGCAAGTGGTTCGTGCCCGCGCTGACCGGGTTGGATCCGTTCCAGCGCGAAGTGGTGCGGGCCCGGATGGACTGGCTGGCCCACAACCACACGGCGCACGGCGCGATCGACATGGCCCTGTGGGACCTCATCGGGCAGGCGTGCGGCCAGTCGGTGCACCGGTTGCTCGGCGGCTACACCGATACCGTGCCGGTCACCCACATCCTGTTCGAGGGGACGCCAGAGCGGATGGTCGACGAGGCCGTCGCGATGCGGGAGCGGCACGGCTTCGGCACCTTCAAGATCAAGACCGGAGTGGATCCGCAGGCCGACATCGCGGCGATGCGCAAACTGCGGGCCGCGCTCGGCGACGACGTCGAGCTCTACATCGACTCCAACAAGGGCTGGACCAGCCAGCAGGCAGTGTTCCTGCTGCCGGTGATGCAGGAGGTGGGCATCACCATGCTGGAGGAACCCACGAAGGGCCTCGAACCACTGGCGCGCCGCCGCCTGGCGCGGCACACGAGCATCCCGATCCTCGGCGACGAGAGCGTGAGCAGGCTCGGCGAGGTCGCGATGCACGTGCTGGACGACCACTCCCAGATGATCAGCATCAAGACCGCGCGCACCGGGTTTACCGAATCGCAGAAGATCGTCGGCCTGTGTGAAGGGCTCGGCGTCGGCCTCGTCATGGGCAGCCAGATGGACGGCATGGTGGGCGCGCTCGGCACGCTCACTTTCGGCGCGGCGTTCCGCAGCACCGCGCGGCGGGCCGGGGAGTACGGCTACTTCATGAACCTTACCGACGACCTTCTCACCGATCCGCTCGAGGTCGTCGACGGGTGCCTTCCGGTCCGGGACCGGCCCGGCGTGGGCATCGAGATCGACGAGGACAAGCTCCGGCACTACCGGGTGGACCTCGGATGAGTTCCGCGCTACGGCACCGCGTCGACGGGCCCGAGGACGCCCCGGTGGTCGTCCTCGGCCCGTCGCTGGGCACGGACCTGACGTTCTTCGACGACCAGGTCCACGCCCTGAAGTCCCGGTGGCGGGTGATCCGGTTCGACCTCCCGGGACACGGCGGCTCACCGGCGCCGCCCGGCCCGTACTCGATCGCGGACCTGGCGGGCCGCGTACTCGACCTGCTCCGTGAGCTGGGCGTGGACCGGTTCGGCTACGTCGGGGTGTCCATCGGTGGCGCCATCGGGCAATGGCTGGGTGTGCACCACGCCGACGTCGTGACCAGCCTGGTGGTGTGCACCTCCGCGGCGCGGTTCGGCGACCCGCAGGCGTGGCGCGACCGGGCGGCCCGCGTGCGGCGGGAGGGGACGGATTGGTTGATCCCGTCCCGCCACGGCACGTGGTTCACCGCCGGGTTCGCGCGCCGCGATCCCGGTCGGGTGGCGTGGTTGCTGGACATGCTGCGCGGCACGGAGCCGGAGGGTTATGCGGGGTGCTGCGAAGCCATCGCCGGCTTCGACATCCGCGACCTCCTGCCCAGGATCACCGCGCCGACCCTGGTGATTGCGGGCGAGCGGGATCCAGCCACCCCGGTGTCGTCGTCACGGGAGATCGCGGGCGCGGTGCCCGGGGCCCGGCTCGTGGTGGTGCCGGGTGCGTCCCACCTGGCCAACGTCGAGCGGCCGGATGTGGTGGACCAGCTGATCAGCGAGCATCTGGAGGCGGGTGAGAACCGGTGCGACGCACTATCCCGGCTTTCTTGAACGCCGCCGCGCGCGAGCACCCGGACCGGATCTGGCTGCGTGCCGACGGACTGGAGCTGTCCTACGCGGAGGCCACCGCGGAGGTGGCGCACACCAGGGACCTGCTGCTGGACACCGGTGTCCGCCGTGGCGATCACGTGATGCTCACCGCCCGCACCGAACCGCGTTACCTGATCGCGTTGCTGGCGGTCACGGTCCTCGGCGGGACCGCGGTCCCGGTCAACCCGCGGAGCACGACGAGTGAGCTCGCGGGACTGCTGGCTCAGCTCGAGGCCGCGGGGCGGCTGCGGGCGATCGTGACCGATAGCGAACTGTGCTCTCGCTTCGACAACGCCCCGGCTCCGGTCGTCCTGGTGCGTGACCTTTCGCGGACCGGACGGGGTGGGCCGGTGGAGCTCTCCGGTGACGAGGTCGGCGAGGACGACATCGCGGTGATGATCCCGACCTCGGGCACGACGGGCAGGTCGAAGCTGGTGATGCAGACGCACCGCACCCATGTCCTCAGCGGAGAGGGTTTCGCCCATTGGATGGGGCTGGGGGCGGAAGACCGGCTGATGACGTGCCTTCCCCTGTTCCACACGAACGCACTCGCGTACTCGACGATGGGCTCGCTGGCGGCGGGAGCCGGGCTCGTGCTGCTTCCGCGCTTCTCCGCGTCGACCTTTCTCGACGCCGGGCGACGCCACGGCGCCACCTCCTTCAATGCCGTGGGGGCCATGCTGGCCGCGTTGCTGGCGCAGGCGAAAACCCCGCACGACGGTGACAACCCCTTGCGGACCTGCTACGCGGCACCGGCTCCGCCGGAACGGGAGCACCGCGAGTTCGAGCAGCGGTTCGGCGTGCGTCTGATCTGCGGGTACGGCCTGTCCGAAAGCACCTACGGGCTGGTGTGGCGTCCCGGCACCCGGCCCTTCGGGACCCTGGGCTGGCCCCGCCAGCACCCCACCCTGGGCGCGGTGAACGAGGTCCGTGTGGTCGACGAGGACGGGCGTGACGTCGAACCTGGCATCACGGGGGAGCTGCTGCTGCGGAACCCGACAGTCACGCGCGGCTATTTCGGGATGCCCGAGGAGACCGCGCAGGTGGTGCGAGATGGCTGGCTGCACACCGGCGATCTCGTGGCGTCCAGCCCGGACGGCACCTACCGGTTCGTGGCGCGGAAGAAGGAGGTCATCCGGCGCCGGGGCGAGAACCTGGCGCCCGCCGAGGTGGAGGAAATCCTGCTCCGGCATCCCGGCGTCGCCGATTGCGGGGTCGTGGGGGTTCCCGCGGGCCTGTCCGAGGAGGAGGTGAAAGCCTTCGTCGTGCTCGCCACGGGGGTGACGGTGCGGGAATTGCGGGACTGGGCGGCTGAGCATCTCGCCGCGTTCAAGGTGCCTCGGTTCTGGCAGGTCGTGCCGGAGATCCCGCGTACGCCGACGAACCGGATCGCACGTGGGGTGCTGGCGCAGGGGCTGCCCGGAAATGAGGTCGACCTCGCCCCGGTGGTCGTGCGGGAGGGCACATGACCGGGATTCGCTGCTACGGCACCTACCTGCCGGCCCACCGGCTGGCCCGGGCGGACATCGCGGCCGCGGTGGGGGAGTCGGCCACCGGGACCCGTGTCGTGGCCGGCCCCGACGAGGACAGCACCACCCTGGCGGTTGCTGCCGGTCATGCGGCACTCGGCGGCAGCCGGGATGTCGACGCGGTGTGGTTCGCCACCACCGCACCGGCCTACGCGGACAAGACGAACGCGGTTACGGCGCACGCGGCGCTCGGACTGCCGGACGCGGTAGGCGCGTTCGATCTGGGCGCGACTGTCCGCTCCGGCGCGGCGGCCCTGCTGGCGGCGAGCCGCGGGCCCGGTCTCGCACTGCTCTCCGACGTCCGGGAGGGGCACACCGGCGGCACAGAGGAACGCACATCGGGCGATGGTGCGGCAGCGTTCGTGTTCGGTGAGCACGACCTGCTTGCCGACCTGGTGGGCACGACTTCGGTCAGTGCCGAGTTCCTGGACCGGTGGCGCCGGCCGGGCGATACCGGAAGCCGCGGCTGGGAGGAACGGTTCGGCGAGGGCGAGTACTCCCGGCTGGCCGAACAGGCGTTCACCGACCTCCTGAAGCGAACCGGGATCGCGGCGACGGACCTCTCCGCGGTGGCGGTGTCCGGTCCCAACGCCCGGGCAGTCCGGACCACCGGCCGCTGGTTGCAGCGGCAGACCGGTGCCCTCGAACCGGGCACGGATCTGGCCGCGGCGGTCGGCAACACCGGAGCCGCCCATACCGGCCTCGTGCTGGCCGACATGCTGGACCAGGCCCGGCCCGGGGACACACTGCTGCTGATGTCACTCGCGGACGGAGCCGACGCGTTCCTGTTCCGCGCGACCGACCGGATCGTCACGGGCAGACCGCGGCCGCTGCGCGACGGCCTGGCATCCGGGAAAATCGTTCCGTACGCGACGTATTTGCTGTGGCGCGGACGGGTCGAGCGCGAACCAGCGCGACGTCCGGAACCGGTCCGGCCGTCGGCTCCGTTCGCGGCGCGCAACGCGGCGTTCAAGTTCGGCTTCGCCGGCGGTCGCTGCCGATCCTGCGGCACCGTGCAGTTCCCGGGCCCGCGTGTGTGCCTGCGCTGCCGGGCGATCGACGGGTTCGAGCCCGTGCCCGTGGCGGGACAGTGTGGCCGGATCGTCACGTTCACCGTCGACCACCTCGCATACAGCCCCAACCCGCCGACGATCAGCGCTGTCGTGGACCTCGACGCGGGCGGGCGCGTCCAGATCGAGCTCACCGATTGCGAGCCCGGCGAGATCGCCGTCGGCGATGCGGTGGAGCTGACCTTCCGGCGGCTGGGCACCGTCGAGGGCATCCACAACTACTTCTGGAAGGCACGACCGCGCTGATGGCCATTCATTCGCTGCGAGACCGGGTCGCCGTCGTGGCGATCAGTTGCACCCCCTTCGGCGAGCACTTCGGCAAAAGCGTCGACGACCTGATCATCGACGCCGTCACCGAAACGTGGGCCTCGGCCGGTGTTGACGCCGACGCGGTGGACGCATACTGGATCGGCACGTATCTGTCGGGTATCAGCGGCCTTACGTTGTCCCGGCCACTGCGGCTGGGTGGCAAGCCGGTCACCCGGGTCGAGAACATGTGCGCCACCGGATCGGAAGCCTTCCGCGCCGCCTGCTATGCGGTGGCGTCGGGTGCGGTGGATGTCGCGATGGCGGTCGGCGCCGAAAAGCTCAAGGACAACGGCTACTCGGGCTTGGTCGCACCACGGCCGCAGGACGACGGGACCCGTCTGTCGATCACGGCTCCGGCGAGTTTCAGCCTGCTCGCCCCCGCTTACCAGGCGCGCTACGGGGTGGATGAGGCGACGTTCCGCGCCGCGATGTCGCACGTAGCGTGGAAGAACCACGCCAACGGCGCCCTCAATCCCCGGGCCCAGTTCCGCAAAGAGATACCGGTGGCGACGATCGAGAGCGCGCCGAAGGTCGCGGGCCAGCTCGGCGTGCTGGACTGTTCCGGCGTGTCCGACGGCGCAGCCGCGGCCATCGTCGTTCGCGCGGAGGACGCCCACCGCTACACCGATCGCCCCCTGCTGGTGAAAGCGCTGTCGGTGGTCGCGGGCAACGGGGTAGGCACCCTGGACACCACCTACGACTACACGACGTTCCCCGAGGTGGTGGCAAGCGCGGCGGACGCCTACCGTCAGGCTGGCATCACTGACCCGCGCGCCCAGCTCGCCATGGCCGAGGTGCATGACTGCTTCACTCCCACCGAGATCGTCCTGATGGAAGACCTGGGTTTCGCTGGGCGGGGAACAGCGTGCAAGGAGGTCCTCGCGGGTAGCTTCGACCGGGACGGGACGCTGCCGGTGAACCCGGACGGCGGCCTGAAGAGCTTCGGCCATCCCGTCGGCGCCAGCGGTCTGCGCATGTTGTACGAATGCTGGCTTCAACTCCGCGGCGAAGCCGGCGACCGGCAGATCGCCACTGCCGGTCGCGGCCTCGCCCTGACCCACAACCTGGGCGGAGCGCCGGGCGATTGCGTGTCCTTCGTGTCCGTCGTCGGTACCGGGTAAAACGGCCCTGGGCGGTGGTTCAGGCGGCGTGCCGCGCGAGCTTGGCCTCCTTCTTGGACACGAAGGGGATCTCCGCGAACTCGAGTCGCATGCGAAGCTGGCGCATGACCCGGTCCAGGCGGATCAACGAGATCTGGGACATGGTGAAGAGGTGGTCGACGCTCCAGGGCCGGTCCGCGATGGCCAGCACGAAGGTCGACGGCGTCGCGATCGTCCGGTTCCGGTCGCGCGCCAGAACCTTCTGGCCGAGTTGCTGAAGCGCTTCGGGCTCCTCACGCAGCGATTCGGCAGCCGCGAGCGCCTGGGTGAACAGGTGACTGGCCGCCGTCGCCCGGCCGAGCCATTTCACGTGCACCAGTTCATCACCCGGTCCCACGATGTCGCAGAGCTCCAGGCGTGGATTGAACGGCGTCCGGGCGAAGTCCTGGTCCAGGCAAAGATATCCGGGCTGCCGGGCGACCTGCTCGCAGTAGCGGTGTTCGTCGTCCTGCGCGCCCGTGGGAAGCCACAGCGGGAACTGCAGATCAGAACGGTGCGTCAGGAGTTCGGTCACCTGGTCGCGGATCTGTTCCACGAAGCCTTCGCCGATGCGGAACCACTCACCCTGGTGGTAGCAGTAGCGTGCGTTGTCGATGGTCGTCTCGAAGGCGAACCACTTCCGCAGCGAGGTCGGGGTGCCCATGTCCGCCCGCCCGCTTGTGTCGAAGCACATGGCCACCTGTGCTTTGCGCAACTGATCGAGGCGCGCTGACGGGTCGATGGTCGCGAAGCGGTCCACCAGGTCGCCGAGCCCCTCGTGCGGGGCGAGGACCAGCGGTCCACCGCGGCCCAGCCGATTGACGCGGAAGGAGCCGGCGCTCTCGATGTCGCGGATCTCCGTGTTGGGCCAGGCCAGCGCGAGTGGGCCGGTGCCGGTCTCGCCACCGAGGGCGGCGGCGAGGCGGGCGCGCAACTGGGGGAGCAGGCGGTGATGCCGGTCGAGTTTCCGGGTCTGGGCGACGAAGCGGAGCGCGGAGTGTTCGTCGGGCTGGTCGACGATCCTTGTGAGCGCGGCGAGGTCTTTCACCAGTGCGTGCGCGCTGCTGGGAAGCGGAAGCGAGAGCGAGTTGCCGGCCCGCACCTGGTGCCGGCGGTGAGTCTCCGATTCGTAGGTGAGGTCGTCGAGGTTGGCCGACCCCGTGACCCTGGTGATCAACTCACCGAACGGCTCGAGCCGGAATCCGCCCAGATCGCTGCCACCGGGAAACGAGGTGAGACTCAACCGGGCGGACACGTCGAGGGCGGCGCTGGCGATCGACCCGAGCCGTTCGGTGTCGAGCCGCCGGATACCGAACATCAGGCCGAAACCCTGATCGACGAGGTCGTCCTCGATCAGCTGGTGACCGGAGCCGAAGGTGAGCGCGAAGACCCAGCGCCCGACGGGCACCAGCAGGACGGCATAGGGCTGCACGCCGGGCAATCCGGCGTCGTACCCGGTGAGCGACTGCACGTGATCGGCCCATTGTGGACGTTCGGTGTGCCTGGTGCCGACGAGCAGGTGGCCGTCGACGTCTCCGAGCCGGACGGACGCGTCGTACTCGACGCCGTCGGCCTCGGCGATGAGGTACTCGACGAGGCCGAGCCCGCCTTCGAGGCGGTAGACCGTGCAGGGTTGACAACTGGTGCGCGGTGGCATGTTCGCTCCACGAAAGATTCGCACGGTGCCGTCGCGCACTCACCTCTGGCGCGCCGCGCGAGAGGGCTCTAAGCTCGCAACGTCCCGTGCTTGGACTACTTGGACAAGGGTCATTCAGTTGGGGACACCACGCGGCTCCCTGCGCCAACAGGGAGCCGCGTCCTATCGCCCCATGCTGCGGCCGGGGCGTCTAGTCATGATGCGGTACGAGCACGCCCGTACCCGCTGGTAATGCTCGTGTCGCGGCGAGCGGCCGGAAATCGGCGGCGAACGGCGCACTGTCAGTAGCTCGGCCGATCAGCGGGGCGGTTCGTTTTCGCTGGATAGTGCGGTTGTCGTCATCAATGGTCACGCTCAGCTACGTTGAAGCGGGTACTGCCGCACTTCCACCAGAGCCGTTCATGCACCGAGGAGACGAAGCCCGGTGCGTCCACCGTTGCGTTCGTCTCCTCGGCTGCGCGATCGTTCGCCGGGCATCCGCCCGGTTACCTCAAGCTGTCCCGGTCGTGACGTCCTCCTTGGTGTCGCGGGCCGGAGCGTGCGTGAGCAATCCGCCCGTGACCCGGTCCGTCCATCGGCTCATGAAGAACACCAGGACAGCGGCCACGACGAAGAACGCGGACATGATGAGCAGTCCCCGGTCGGTAGATCCGGTCACGTCCTTGAGGACGCCGACGACGTAGGGCCCGGCCAGACCGCTGAGACTCGCGAGACCGTTGACCATCGCCAGTGCCACGGCAGCCAGGCCGCCCGCGAAGGCCTGAGCCTCCATGGTCTGGAATGTGGACAAGGAACCGAAGAAGCCGGCTCCCGCGAGGCTGATCCCCACGAGCGCGAGCACCGCGCTGCCGGTGGAGGCCGCGGTGACCAGGCCGGCCGCGCCAAGCAACTGCAGGATCGTCAGGTGCCAGGTACGTTCGCCGGTCCGGGTGACGCTCTTCGAGACCAGCATCATCACGATCGCCGAGAACACCCAGGGAATCGCCGAAACGAAGCCCGCTCCGGCGGCACCCAGGTCGAACCGCTCCCGGACGATGGTCGGGAGGAAGTAGGTGATCGCCCAGTAGCCGATCGTCATGCAGAAGTAGAGCAGGGTGAACATCCAGGCCGCAGGGTGCTTCAGAACGGCCGCCAGCTGCTTGAACTCGTGTGCGGACGCGTTCTCGCTCTGCACGCCGGTCTCGGCCAGGTACGCCTTTTCCGCGCCGGTGAGCCAGGGCACCTCGGCCGGGCGGTTGGGCAGCCGGAACCAGATGTAGATCCCGAGCAGGAGCGCGGGCAGACCCTCCAGGAGGAAGGCCCAGCGCCAGCCCGCGATCCCCAACACGCCGTGCAGTGACAGCAGCGCCGAGGTCACCACCGATCCGACAGCCAGGGCGATCGGGACGGCGAGGTTCATCATCGAGTAGGTCTTGGTGAGCATCCGGGGCGGGCACCACAGGGCCAGGAACAACAGGGCGCCAGGGGAGAAGCCGGCCTCCGCGATGCCCAGCATGATCCGCACGATGTAGAGCGTGGCCTCGTTCTGCACCACGCCCATCAGCATCGTGACCACACCCCAGGTCACCATGATGCGTGCGATCCATCGGCGTGCGCCGAACTTGGCCAGAGCCATGTTGGACGGAATTTCGAAGAAGCAGTATCCGATGTAGAACAGCCCGGCGGCGAGCCCGAAGGCCGCCGCGGTGAGGCCGAGGTCCTCCGACATCGGCCCGGCCAGCACTCCGATGTTGGCGCGATCGATGTAGGAGATGAACATCCCGAGCATGATGATCGGGATGACGCGCAGCAGCATCTTGCGGTAAATGCGGACCTCGATCTCGGGTGGCGCCGCCGCGCCCGCGGGATTCGTCATTGAATCGGTTTCCTTAACGTGAGAAGGGCTACCGGTCGGTGCGGTAGTAGTCGAGCTTCTTGCGGTCGATCTCGATGCCGAGGCCGGGACCAGGTCGCACCGCCATGGCGCCGTCGGCGATGCGCAGCGGTTCGGTCAGCAAGTCGTCTTCCATGTCGAGGTAGTTCGACAGTTCGGCGGCTTGACGGGACGTGGTGCGCTGGGACGCCCCGAAAGCCAGCGAGCAAGCGGTGCCGATTTGGCCGTCGATCTGGTTCCCGATGACGACCTCGACGCCGAGGCCCTCCGCCAGGTGCGCGACCCGCAGTGAGTCGGAGAAGCCGGTGCGGGCCGTCTTGATGCTGACCCCGGTGGCGGCCCCGGCGAGGAGCTCGCGGGTGACGTCGGCCGGGGTGGGTGCACTTTCGTCCGCCACGAACGGGATCGTGGACTGCTGCACGAGCCAGCGGCGCCCGAGGACCTCGTCGGCTGGGCAGAGTTCCTCCACCCTGGACAGTCCTATGTCAGCGAGTTCGCGCAACGCCGTCGCGGCTTCCGAGGGAGGCCAGCCCCGGTTGCCGTCGAGATAGAGCTCCGCGTCGCCACCGACCGCGTCGCGGATCGCACGGCACACGGCGATGTCCAGCTCGATGGGCAGACGTCCGACTTTGACCTTGAACGAGGTGATGCCGTACTCGTCGCGCACCCGGAGCGCCTCGTCGGCCATCCTGGCCGGGTCGTCGAACCCCAGCATGTGGCTGACTCGCAGGTGGTCGGTGTACCCGCCGAGCAGCTCGTGTACCGGCCGCCCGGCGGTCCTGCCCCACGCGTCCCACATCGCCATGTCGAGCGCGGCCTTCGCGGTGGGGTTGCCGACCGTGCGGGCCAGCTTGGCGCGAACCTGCTCGCGGGCGAGCAGCGGCAGCCCGCGAATGGCCGGGGCGAACAGCGAATCGATGACGGCGACGATGGAGGCCTGCGTTTCGCCGTAGGTGTAGGGCCGCGGCGGAGCCTCGGCGACGCCGACCACGCCGTCGGAGGTCTCGACCTCGATCAAGACGTTGTCCAGAACGTCGATGTGCCCGCTGGCGAAGTGCAGTGGTTTGCGGAAGGGAATGGCGAACGGGATGGCCCGTACGTCGGTGATACGCATGGGAAGCGTGCCCCGCTCAGTCGAGGTAAGTCCGGATGATTTGGCTGTCGTCGGCGTCCAGGAGCCCCAGGTCCGCGGCGCGCCGGTATTGCTGCTTGGCGGCCTTGAGCAGTGGGACGTGAGCGCCGTGGGCCTCGGCCTCCTGCTCGGCCAGGCCGTTGTCCTTGGCCAGGATCGCCAGGCGGGTCAGCACGTCGGGCTCCTCGCCGAGATGGGCCATGCGGGGACCGCGCTCGTCGAAGAACCACGACGCGCCGGAACCGCCGCTGATCACGGCGACGGTTTTGACGGGATCAAGGCCGAGTCTGGTGGCCAGGGCGATCGCCTCGGCTGCCGCGACCAGGTGGATAGAGCTGCAGACCTGGTTGACCACCTTGGTGGCCTGGCCGTCTCCGGGGTGGTCGCCGACCGGGGACACGGTGCCAAGCACGGACAGCAGTGGTGTCAGCGCGGTGATCGTCTCAGGGGATCCCGCGGCGAGGAATCGCAGCGTGCCGTTCTCCGCGCCCGGAACACCTCCAGTGACCGGGGCGTCGAGGACGGCCGCGCCTGCGTCGGCGAGCAAACCGGCGGCCTCACGCCCGGCCTGAGGACCGACCGTGGACGAAATGATCCAGGTCTCACCGTCGGCCCGTCGTCCGGCCGTCGCGGCTTTGGCGGTATCGAGCAGCTGCTGACCGGTCGCCACGAGCACGAGGACGACGTCGCGCTCCGGCACGACGGAGATGGCCTCGAATGCAGAAATCCCATGCCGGCCGGCCCGTTCCCGGGCCGCGGGGCTGGGGTCGACGGCCAGCACGGCGTGGCCGTGGCTCGCCAGGCGCCGGGCCATCGGCAAGCCCATCGCGCCGAACCCCACCACCGCCACGGTGGAGGACTGCAGATCGGTCATCGAAAACTCACTCCCTCGGTCGGCGAGCTGCTGTGCCCGCCGAGTTCAAGGGGTAGCTAACGACGTGGATCTTTCAATGTCCAACACGGAATTCGGAAGCGTTGATATCGTACCCGTATAAGTCTGGGGTGGGCAGAGCCGTCTCGCCGACTTCCAGGACGCGCTTCAGGGCGGACGACGTGTTGTCGGTCCGCCAGGCCAATGCGGCGAACATGTGGCTCGGTCCGGTTCCCTCGATCGGCTTGTAGACGATGCCGACCGTCTGGACCGGGCAGACAGAGCTCAGCGTGATCGTGACGCCTGCGCCGGCGGCGACCATCGCGAGCACGGTGGAGGAGTCCGGGGCCAGCTGGGAGATCCGCGGCGGGAATCCCGCCGACCGGCACATGCTGTGCATGGTGGCGCGCAGGATCGATCTGCTGTTCTCGGGCAGGCTCACGAACCCGTCGTCGCGGAGGTCCTCCAGTCGTACGCTGTCGTTCCCGGCGAGCCGGTGACCTTCCGGCAGGGCGCAGAGCACCTGTTCGACCTCGACGATGCGATGGCTGAGCTCGGGATGGGTGACCGGACCGCGCACGAAGGCGAGGTCGAGGTCCCCCGAGACCAGCAGGTCGAACGCGGTGTAGACGTAGGTCTGCGACTGCAGGACGAGTTCGATGCCCGGATGTGCCCGCCGCACGGCGTTGGCGAGCAGGGGGAGCGAGCGCTGGCTCGATGCTCCGGCGAAGCCGATGCGGACGCGCCCCTCCTCGCCCGACACGATCGCGGACGCCATCTCCCGCACTGCGGCGACCTGGTTGAGCGCGCGCCGGGCCGGTGTCAGCAGCCGGATGCCCGCGTCGGTGAGGCTCACGTTGCGGGTGCTGCGCTGGAAGAGCTGCAGGTGGAGCTCCTTCTCGAGTTGGCTGATCCGGTTGCTCAACGGTGGCTGGGCCATGTGCAGCCGGGCCGCCGCCCGGCCGAAGTGGAGTTCCTCGGCAACGGCCACGAACGCCTCAAGATCCCTCAGATCCATACGGTGAGCGTATCAGTTTGGATTAGATTGGTATTGGATCAATAAGGCTTCTCGGGGCAGCATGGCTGGTGCACGCGAATGACGGAAGGACCCACATCGATGAAGCTGCGCCTGCACCACGTCAACGTGGTCTCGGACAACATGGAGGAGCTGCACGGCTTCTACCGCGACGTTCTCGGCCTCGAGATGGCCCCGCTGCCCCCGATGATCGAGCACCTGGGGCACCAGAACGACCGCACGGAGTCCGAGGACGACGGCAAGTGGAACGCCAACGTCGCGTTCTTCAACGCCAGCGGCCAAGACGAGTTGCAGATCCACGCGGGCCGTCGCCAGGCCTACCTCGGCGCTCGGATGGGGCACGCCATCAACCCGTTGCTGACCGGGCACTTCGCGTTCCGCACCGATGACCTGGACGCGGTGCGCAAGGAGCTGACCGAGGCCGGCATCCCGTTCTCGGACTACGGGGAGTGGGCCGTGAAGGACTGGGACCAGATCTTCCTGACCGATCCGGCCGGCAACGTCATCGAAATCCACCAGATCCTGTCCTGACGTCGCGGGAGCGCCCGCGCGAGATCGAAAGGAAGACATCGCGATGCCGCGCTGGCGCTCCCGCCCGCCTGGCTCGACCTGGGGTGATTTCGGGCCGGACGACGTGCTGGGACGGCTCAACCTCATCGGGCCGGAGCAGGTCCGCAAGGGAATTGCGGAGGCGCGGGAGGGCCGGGTGTTCAGCCTGTCGCTCCCACTGGACGTCCCCGGGGGGACTGTGCTGAACCCCAATCGGTATCCGCCCGTGGTGCGCCCCTCGTTGCGGGCGGGCGCGGTGAACTTCAACTGCGACATGGCCGTCGCGATCCCCGGTGCCACCGACGTCATGAGCGACGACCTGGTGGTGCTGCACACCCAGTACTCGACGCAGTGGGACGCCTTCGGCCACGCGGGAGCCGTCTTCGACGCCGATGGCGACGGTGTTCCCGAGCGGGTCTACTACAACGGCTGGCGCGCCGGCACCGACGTCGTGGGACCATCCTCGCCGGATTCGGCGGGGCTGGAGAGCCTGGGCTCGCTCGACGGAGCGGACGAAGGGCGCGCATCGACTTCGGATGCCGGTCCGGCCGACATCAGCCACATGGCCCGGCACGGCGTGCAGGGTCGCGCGGTGCTGGTCGATCTCGAGGCCCACCTGGGCGCAGCTCGGACGGTCGTCGGCTTCGATGTTCTCGCTCAGGTGCTCGACGCCGACGCCGTGACGGTGGAACCCGGTGACATAGTGGTGCTGCACACCGGTTTCGCCCGGGAACTGCTCGCGCGAAACGGCCGCCCGACCCCCGGATCCGTCAACGTCTGCGCGGTCCTCGACGGCGCGGATCGCGATCTTCACGACTGGATCCGGGACAGCGGCGTGGCCGCGATCGCCGCGGACAACTACGCCGTCGAAGCCTTCCCGCCCACCCGCGAACCTCGCGGGACTCCAGCGTTGCCCCTGCACGAGCTGTGCCTGTTCCGGCTCGGCGTCCATCTCGGAGAGCTGTGGTGGCTCTCCGAGCTTGCCACCTACCTGCGGGAGCGAAACCGTTCACGGTTCCTGCTCACCGCACCACCGCTGCGGCTGCCCGGCGCGACCGGGTCGCCCCTTACTCCGATTGCGACGGTGTGAATTGCCTGCTCCCGAACGACTCCTCGTCACCGGCGGTGCCTCCGGCATCGGCCACGCGATCGCGGAGGAGGGTCTGACCCGCGGCTGGGACGTGGTCGTCGTGGACCGCGATCCCGCGCCCGCGGGCAAGAGCGTGGTCGCGGACCTGTCCGACCGTGACTCCGCGGCCGCCGCGCTGGCCGAGGCGCTCGCCGGCGGGCCGATCACGCGCCTGGTCAACAACGTCGGTGCCGTGTTTCCCGCCCGGCTGCGCGACCAGACCCTGGACCAGGTCGATGCCGCCTACGCGCTCAACCTGCGTTGCGCGGTGCAGTGCACACAGGCACTGCTGCCCGGGATGACCGATGCCGGCTTCGGCCGAGTCGTGAACGTGGCTTCGCGGGCGGCGCTCGGTAAGACATTGCGCACCGCTTACGCCGCTTCGAAGGCCGGGCTGATCGGGCTTACGCGTACTTGGGCGCTGGAACTGGGACCGCTGGGCGTGACGGTGAATGCGATCGGGCCCGGTCCCATCGCGACCGAGCTGTTCACCAGGGCCAACGACGCGCGGCGGACCAAGCAGATCGTCGACGCGGTACCGGTCCGCCGGATCGGGACGCCGGACGACATCGCCCACACCGCCGGATACCTGCTCGACGACCGCGCGGGCTTCGTCAACGGCCAGGTCGTCTACGTGTGCGGCGGGCTCACCGCGGGGGTGTCCCCGGTATGAGGGCCATCGTGAAAACCAAGCCGGAGGCCGGGTTCGAGTTCGTCACGGATCACCCCGAACGAGGAATCGCCGCGGGGGAGGTGCGCATCGAGGTCGCCGCCGCATCGCCATGCGGCACCGATCGCGAACTGGTCGGCTACACCGCCGCGGCCGAGGCGTTCGGACTCGACCTTCCGGTGGTGCTCGGTCACGAGGTCGCCGGAACCGTGGTGGAGACCGGGCCAGGAGTGCGGACACTGCGGATCGGTGACCGCGTCGCCCTGGAGTCCCACATCGCCTGCCGTACCTGCTATCACTGCCGGCTCGGCGAGGGGCACAACTGTTTGAACATGGCGCTGCTCGGTTTGCACGTCGACGGCGGGTTCGCCGAGCGCATGGTCGCGCCAGAACACGCCTGCTTCCGGTTGCCCGACGAGGTGCCGGTCGAAACCGGTGCGCTGTTCGAGTCCGCCGGCGTGGCGGTGCACGCTACCTTGCGCGGCGGGATGAACCTGGCGGGCCGGTCGGTGGTCATCGCCGGTGCCGGGCCGATCGGCCTCGCGCTCGTGCAGATCGCGAACGCCTCGGGAGCTCGGCGGGTCGCGGTCATCGAGCCTAACACCTTCCGCCGTGGATTCGCCGAGTCATTCGGCGCGATCGGGCTGGACGCGAACGCTGCGGCGGCCGAGTGGTGTTCGGCCGACGCAGCGGACCGTCAGGGGTTCGACATCGGCTTCGACTGCACCGGTGCTCCCGGCGCGCTGGACCTCGTCCTCCAGTCGTTGCGGAGGGAGGCGACGGCGGTCTGCGTCGGCGTGCCCAAGCAACCGTTCTCACTCGATGTCACCCGGTTCCTGATCAAGCAGGGCATCACACTCAAAGGCAGCTTCGGGCGCTCCCTGTGGCAGACCTGGGACATCCTGAGCGCGCTGGTGTCGCGGGGACGGCTTGACCTCGGCGCGCTCGTCACGCACCGGCTGGACCTGACGGATTTTCAGGAGGCGATCGACCTGCAGAGCGGAGACGCCGGCAAGGTCTTGCTCATCCCGTCTGGAACCCCAGCTCGGCGTTAACCTTGCGGCAGGCCATGGGGACGGGGATCCACAACGCGACATGCAGCTCGCCGCCCTGCCACACCGCCATGAGAACCTCGGGCAACCGCGCGATCGCCACATCGTCCGCGGCCGTGTCCGGAATCGGAGCCGGACCATGCAATGGGTCAGGCGCGCGACGTTGCCCGGCCCGCCGACCAGCGGCAGCAGTCGCTCGGCGAAATCCGTCAGAAGTCCTTGTCCCCGCAGTCAGCCGGCTGATGTGCAGCGCCAGGTAGAGCACCTCGTCCTGATCGACGATCCAGCCACATCGTTCGCGGAGAATTCGACCGACGTGGTCGGCGCAGGCGACTTCACGAGAGTGGCTGGTACGCAGGCTTTCCCGGAGGAGGCCGAAGGTATCCCCCTCGGCCGGCCCCCGCTGTTGCCGCCTCGCGAAGTAGCGGAGGTGGGTGATGAACCGCGCCACCTCGAGCGAGTCCTCGTCGAGGTCGAGTCCGAAGAAACGCCCGGTCTCGGTCAGCACGACGGTGAGCACCTCGGTCAGCTCGACCGCCCTCGACAGGTCCGGGGACTCGAACTGAGCGTTCACGAAGTGCAGTGCCAGCGGGGTCACCTCCGCGTCGGGCAAGCGCACGCCGAGACGTTCGTCCACCAGAGCTATCGGCCGCCGGCTGACCGCGACCTCGTCCGGGTAGAGGTGAAGCGTCGCTGGGGTCGCTCTACGCGGGGTAGACGCAGGCGATGTTGGGTGCGGGCCCGGTGCGGGCCGTGGGCAGGCGCTCGTGGCACAGCACCATCGCGCGCGCTTGCGCGACCAGCCATGTGGTGGTTGCGCTGGTAGGCCTCCGAGAGGGTGCCGCGTCCGGGCAAGCCGAGGGCGGCTCCGTGCAGGACCATCATGTTCTGCTCGTTGATGGTGAGCCAGTAGTTCACCTTGCCGCCGTACTCCCGGAAGAGAATTCCAGCGTAGCGGACGAACGCTTCGACCGTGTCCCGGGAGTTCCACCCGCCACGGTCTCCCAGGCCGGCGGGAGGTCGAGTGGTACAGGGTGACGATGGGCTCGATGCCGCGAGCGAGCAGTTCGACGATGAGCTGGTGGTAGAGGGTGATGCCTGCCGCACTCGAGGTGGCCGTCGCCGTCGGGGGACGATCCGGGTCCACGCGATGGAGAACCGGGAGGCCCGCAAGCCCAGCTCGGCGAAGAGTGCCACGTCCTCCTTGAACCGGTGGTAGTGGTCGGCGGCTACGCGGAAGTCGGAAGTTCCTTCGGGAAGGTGACCCGGGTGTCCTGAACGCACCCTTGTCGTCGGCATCGCAGCCGCCCTCCACCTGGTAGGCCGAGGTCGAGGCACACCACAGAAATGCCGGTGGGAACGTCTCGTTCGTCACGGTGCCAGCACCAGGAGGATCTGGTCTTCGCGCACTTCGGCCGACGCGGTGGTACGCACCTCGGAGTAGCCCGCGGTAGAAGTGACGAGAACGACGGTGACCGGGTCGAAGCCGTCGGCGCGGATCGCGTCCGCGTCGATCGAGACCAGGAGATCACCGGCGTGGACGTGGGCTCCTTCCGTCACCGATGGTGTGAAATGCCTTCCGCCGAGCTTGACGGTGTCGATTCCCACGTGGATGAGGAACTCCACGCCGTCGTCGGTCCGCAGACCGAACGCGTGCGAGAGGGCGGTGATCGCGTCCACGGGCGCGTGCAGGGTCCCTGCGGCGGGGACCACGCCTGGCACCTGGTCCCACCGCACCCGAGGAAAACACCGCGTCCGCCAACGCTTCGAGAGGAACGACGCGGCGGGCGACCGGCGTTCTGACGGCGGGGTACGACGTTGGTCTTCACGTGTTCGACCAGCTGCTTGATCTGTGATGGAGTGGGTTCGTCGAGACGGCGGTGTCCCCAGTGGGTGTCGATGCGGTTCCAGTAGGAGCCGTAGACCCGGCGGGTGCCGTCGGTGACCGCGGCCGAGACGATCGAGATGTACTCGGTGAAGGTGGGCACCGGTTCCCGAGTGACGGGCGTCGTGAGGAGGTCCTCCGGGGATGGGCCCATGCAGGTCAATAGCAGGCGCGCGGCGTCCAAGCCTGCTGAGGACGGTGTCGTCATGAGGGATCACCGCCCAGTACCTCGGTGTGGCGCTGGGCGAGGAGGTCGTCGAGCGCTGCGGGCGGGTGGACGATGAGCAGGTCCCGCTGGGAGCCGGTGACCAGGAGGACGCGGTCTCCGGGTATCAGGCGGCAGCCGTCGGGGCGACAATCTGACGGGAATCAGTGGCCACGAAGGTGCGAGAGGGCGTGCTCATGCGATTCTGCCGTCACATGTGCGCTGCTCGCCCTCGGGATCGGCGTGGGGCGTCGAGGGCGCGAGCCGGGCGGGCGAACGAGCCCATTTCGCGCTGGCGGTGGGTGGCATCGGCATGCGAAACACGACGACGTCCTCGTGGGCGATGAGGTGCAGGGGCAGGCCGGCGTCGCGTTGTTTGCGGATGAAGTCGCGTTGGAAGAAGCTGCCGCGAGGCACCAGGTCGGTCTCGGCGGCGCGGGCGAGCAGCGCGAC
>NZ_JBEXTX010000108.1:0-25907 GCF_040614175.1 Amycolatopsis sp. NPDC006131 | reverse complement strand
CGAAGAACCTCGGCGCGATCCACGCCGCACGGCGGCAGTAGGCCGCAAGGCCGGGGCGCAGGTTCGGGCTGCAACACTGGGCCAACACCGGCCGGGCTGCGAGGCCGGGCCGGAACGCCAGGTAGCAGGACTGGGCCGCAACACTCGGCCGTAAGGCCGGGTCGCAGAGTCGGGCCGCGGGGCCGGCCGCAAGGCCGGGGCGCAGGTTCGGGCTGCAACACTGGGCCAACACCGGCCCGGCTGTGAAGCCGGGCCGCAACGCCAGGTAGCAGGACTGGGCCGCAACACTCGGCCGTAAGGCCGGGCCGCAACACTGGGCGCATAGTCGGCCGCAAGGCCGAGTCGCAACACCAGCACGGGCCGGCAGACCGGCCCACAACATGACGCCCGCAGCGCCGACCGCAGGACCGGCCCGCGACAGCCGCAACCTCGGCCCGCCGACGCGGGCCCGCAACACCGGCCCGGCAAAACCGAGCCCGGCAAAACCGAGCCCATGGCGCGGGACACCCTCGCGCCACCCGAACGAGTGATTTTGTGGAGGCGGCCGGCCGATGGCGGAAGATCGTTCGGTCCTCACCCGCCCGGCGCCGGAGCCGGACGGGCAGCTCCGCTACGGCCCGGAGCCCGACCACGTCGCCGACCACTGGCTGGGCCGCCCGGACGCGCCCTTGATCGTCGTCGTCCACGGGGGCTTCTGGCGGCCCGCCTACGACCGGCTGCACACCCGGCCGATGGCGTCGGCCCTGGCACGGACGGGCGCGAACGTCCTCTCGATCGAGTACCGCCGCGTCCCCGGCGAGCCCCGCCTCGCCGCCGCCGACGTCGCCGCCGCGCTGCGTGACCTGCCGGTGAAACTCGCCGGGCAGTTCGACGGCCGGGTGGTCCTGACCGGGCATTCCGCGGGCGGCCACCTCGCCCTGCTGGCCGCGGCGACCGCGCCCCCACCAGGCCTCACCGCCACCGTCGGGCTGGCGCCGGTCGCCGACCTCGCCCTGGCCACGCGGCTCGGCCTCGGCGACGGCGCCGCCCGCGCGTTCCTCGGCGACGTCCCGCCGGACGGACTCGACCCGGCGCGGCTGCCGTCGCCGGCCGGGCCCGTCGTGCTCGTGCACGGCGACGCGGACGAGGTGGTTCCCCCGGGGCTCTCCCGCGCCTACCGGGAAGTCCACCCCGGTGCGCGTCTGATCGTCCTCCCCAATGCGGGCCATTTCGCGTTGATCGACCCGGACAGCACCGCCTGGCCTGCGGTATCGTCGACCCTGCTCGCCCCGGCAACTCAGGCGGAACCGTGGCGGGAATGACCCGAATCCTCGGAAACCACAGGTTTCTCCGACCTGGGCAGGGGCTAGTCTCGCATCATGTCCACATCGGCCAGCGCGCGACTGGAAGCTGAACACAAGCTCCAGCGCATCGGTCTCGTCAGCGACAGCGCGCTCGCCCACCTGGCCACCGAGGACCTGCTCACCGAGCTCCTGGACCGCGTCCGCCAGGTCCTGCGATCCGACACCGCCGCCGTGCTGCTGCTCGAACCGGGCGGTCGTGAGCTGGTCGCGGTCGCGGCGCGCGGCATCGAGACCGAGGTGGCGCAGGGCGTCCGGGTGCCGGTCGGCAAGGGCTTCGCCGGGCAGGTCGTCGCCCGCCGCGAGCCGGTGCAGCTGCAGCGCGTCGACTCGACGACGGTGGTCAACCGGCTGCTCTGGGAGAAGGGCCTGCAGACCCTGCTGGGCGTCCCGTTGCTGGTCGGCGGCGAGGCCCTGGGCGTGCTGCACGTCGGCTCGCTCTCGCCGCGGGAGTTCACGCCGGAGGACGTCGAGCTGCTCCAGCTGGCCGCCGACCGGATAGCGCTCGCCGCCCACGCCCAGCGCTCCAAGGCCGAGCGCGCGGCGGCCGCCGAGCTGCAGCGCAGCCTCCTGCCGACCCAGCTGCCCGCCGTGCCCGGCCTCGAACTCGCCGCGCGGTACGTGCCCGGTGACGAGGGCGCCATCGCCGGCGACTGGTACGACGTGTTCCTCCTGCCCAACGGCTGGCTCGGCGTGGTGATCGGCGACGTGGTCGGGCACGGCCTGCCCGCGGCGATCGTCATGGGCCGGATGCGCAGCGCGTTGCGGGCCTTCGCGCTGGAGGGCGGCGACCCCGCCGAAGTGCTCGCCAACCTCGACCGCAAGATGCAGCACTTCGAGCCGGGGATGATGGCCACCGTGCTGTACGCGCTGATCGAGCCGAACTTCGAGCGCCTGCACGTGTCCTCGGCCGGGCACCTGGTGCCCGTGCAGGGCCGCGAGGGCGAACGGGCCAGGCTGCTCGACGTCGCCGTCGACCCGCCGATCGGCGCCCTGCGAGACGTGCGCCGCCGCGTCACGGTGACCGAGATGCCGCCGGGCTCGGTGGTCTGCTTCTACACCGACGGCCTGGTCGAGCGGCGTGGCGTCGCACTCGACGACGGGCTCGACCGCCTGTGCGCCGCCGTGCGCCCGGGTCAGGCCCAGACCGTCTGCGCCGACGTGATGGCCGAGCTGATCGGCGAGGACACCCCGGACGACGATGTGGCGCTGCTGGCCGTGCGCCGCCAGAACGGCGCGGACGTCGGCCCGCTGGAGATGACCGTGCCGGCGGTGCCGGAGTCGTTGAAGGAGGTCCGGTCCGCGATGCGGCGGTGGCTGACCGTCGTCGGCGCGAGCGCGGACGCCACGGCCGACCTGCTGGTCGCGGTCGGCGAGGCCACCTCGAACGCCGTGGAGCACGCCTACGGGCCCGCCGGCGGCGTGATCAAGGTGCGGATTGAACTGCGGGGGCAGGACGTGATCGCGACCGTGTGTGACGAGGGCCGCTGGCGACCGCCGCGTGGCGAGAACCGTGGCCGGGGAACGCTGCTGATGCACCGCTGCGGGGACGAGGTCCGCATCGACCACCACGCGCACGGGACGGAAGTCATGATCCGCCGCACGATCGGGCCCGCGGAATGACGTCGGCCACCGTCGACGCCGAAAACGACGGCGGTCACGTCCTGCTGCGGGTCAGCGGCGAGATCGACCTCGCGAACGCGTCCACCGTCCAGGACCAGATCTTCACCGCGATCGACAACGACGCCATGCGCGTCTCGATCGACCTCACGGACGTGACCTATTTGGACAGTTCGGGCCTGCGTGTGCTGTTCACCCTCGCCGGGCGGCTCAAGGTGCTGCAGATGGAGCTGGACCTGGTCGTCGCGCCCGTGTCACCCGTGCGGCGGGTGCTGGAGATGTCCGGGTTCGAACCGCTCGCCGCGGTGCGTGAGGGTTGAGCTCCGCGGGTAGCCCCGGCACATGGTGAGCGTCGGATACTTCCTGTCCAGCGAAGAGCACGGGCCTCGCGAGCTGGTGGAACAGGCGAAGAAGGCGGAACAGGCCGGGTTCGAGCGGTTGTGGATCTCCGACCACTTCCACCCGTGGACCGGTGAGCAGGGCAACAGCCCGTTCGTGTGGTCGGTGATCGGCGCGCTGTCGCAGGCGGTCTCGTTGCCGATCACGACGGCGGTGACCTGCCCGACGGTGCGCATCCACCCGGCGATCATCGCGCAGGCCGCGGCGACGGCGGCCGTGCAGTGCGAGGGCCGGTTCGTGCTCGGGGTCGGCTCGGGTGAGGCGCTCAACGAGCACATCTTCGGCGATCCGTGGCCGCCCGGCTCGCGGCGGCTGGAGATGCTGGAGGAGGCCGTCGAGGTGATCCGCAAGCTGCACACCGGCGAGCAGGTCACCCACTACGGCAAGCACTACACGGTCGAGCAGGCGCGCATCTACACGCTGCCGGAGCAGCCGGTGCCGATCTACGTGTCGGCGTTCGGGCCGAAGACGGCGCGCCGGATCGCGAAGATCGCGGACGGTTTCGCCACGGTGATGCCCGACGGCGAGCTCGTCCACTCCTACCGCGAAGCCGGCGGGCGGGGGCCGATCCAGGGCGGGTTCAAGGTGTGCTGGGCCGATTCGGCGGAGGAGGCGAGGGAGACCGCGCACCGGCTGTGGGCGAGCGACCTGCTGCCCGGCAGCCTCGGCCGGATCCTGCCGACGCCGCGGGACTTCGAACAGGCCGTGCCGGTGGTGACCGAGGAGCAGGTCGCGGGTCAGATCCCGTGCGGCCCGGAGGCTGACGCGCACGCGCAGGCGGTGCGCCAGTTCGCCGACGCCGGGTTCGACGAGGTGTACGTGTCGCAGATCGGCCCGGAGCAGGACAAGTTCTTCGACGCCTGGTCGTCGAAGGTGCTGCCTCAGCTCAAGGGCTGAGGGGCGGGCGGACCGCCGGGCGTCCTGCCGACCCCGGCGGTCTGCTGACGCCCGGGTCCCTCAGCGCGAGGGCGAGGAACAACCCGGCACGGTGATGTTGCTGAATCCCGGGCGCGCGCACGCGCGATGAGCGCCGCGAGGAAGAACAATGCCGGCCCCGCCGCCGCGGCGATCCCGATCCACCGCACCCCGAGCAGTGCGCACGTGGGCGACCAGTGCCCCGGTGAAGAACACACCAGCCCGGAGGTCGCGGCGAGTCTGATCCAGCGCAGTCCGATCAGCGGCCCGGGGCATCGGCGGCTTTCAGCGCCCCAGGGCGGGCAGCCACGATTCCGGCACGCTGTGGCTCACGGGGTGAGTGCGAGGCTCGTCTCGGCGAGGGCCAGGAACAGCGCGGGCACGGCGATGTTGTCGTGACACTGGCCCGTACGTGCGCGACCAGCGCCCCGGTGAAGAGCACACCAGCCCGGAGGTCGCGGCGAGTCTGATCCAGCGCAGTCCGATCAGCGGCCCGGGGCATCGGCGGCTTTCAGTGCGGGCCGCCCCGACCCCACCGCTGCGGCTCACGGGCTGAGCGCGAGGCTCGTCGCGGCGAGGGTCAGGAACAGTCCCGGCACCGCGATGTTGCCGAACACCCTGGCACGCACATGCGCCACCAACGCGCCCGTGAAGAACAACACCAGCCCGGCCGCCGCGGCGATCCCTATCCACCGCACCCCCAGCAGCCCGATCAGCAGCCCCACGGCACCGGCGGCTTTCAGCGCCCCCAGCAGCGGCAGCCACGACTCCGGCACGTCCACCGCCGCGGAGTTCGCCAGCACGAACCGCGCTCTGGCGAAGTCCGCGATCGCGATCGCGGCGTTCAGCACGATCGTCAGCACAGTCACCGTCACGTACATGACCACCAGGTTCGCCGCGGCGGCCGCGGCGCGTCCAATACCTGCTCTCATAACCTGAAGGCATGGACGTGGACACGCGCCTGCTCCGCTACTTCGCCGCCGTCGCCGAGGAGGGGCACCTCACGCGCGCGGCGGAGCGGCTCTTCGTGTCCCAGCCCGCGCTCACCAAGCAGATCAAACAGCTCGAAGCGCAGCTCGGCACGACGCTGTTCACCCGCTCCCGCCACGGGATGGCCCTCACCGACGCCGGCCGGGTGCTGGCGGACCGGGTGCCCGCCCTGCTCGACGGGTGGGACCGCGCCTGCCGCGAGACCCGCGCGGCCGGCAAGCGCGTGCTGCGCGTCGGCTTCCTGGCCAGCGCCGCCAACGAGGCGACGCCGGCCATCATCGCCGCGTTCGGCCGCCGCCGTCCGGGGTGGCGGGTCGACATGCGGCAGGCCGCCTGGTCGGACCCGACCGCTGGACTGGCCGCGGCCGACGTCGACGTCGCGCTGCTGCGCCTCCCGTTCCCCGGCCAGGACGAACTCCGCGTGCGGGAGCTGCTCAGCGAACCCCGCTGGGTCGCGTTGCCCGCCTCCCACCCGCTCGCCCGCCGCGACGAGATCGACTTTCGCGAGCTGTGGGACGAACCGTACGTCGCCGCCCCGGCCGAGACCGGCTGGTGGCGCGACCACTGGCTGGGCGCGGACGAACGCGAGGGCGAGCCGCGCATCGGCGCGGTGACCGACCAGCCGGACGAGTGGCTGAGCGCGATCGCCAACGGCTACGGCATCGCGCTCGCCCCCGAATCGGCCGCCCGCTTCTACGCCCGGCCGGGCATCGTCTACCGCGCGGTGCGCGGCCTCAGCCCCACCCGCGTCGGCATCGCCTGGCACCCGGCCGACGACGACAACCCGGTCGTCGCCGACTTCGTCGCCTGCTGCCTCGACGCGACCTAGTGCGAATCGCGCGGGACCGAGTGGCCCCGGGATCCGCGCAGGAAGTCGAAGTCCGCGCCCTGGTCGGCCTGTAGCACGTGCTCCGTGTAGAGCCACGTGTACCCGCTGGTGTAGGGCGATTCCGGCGCCTGCCAGGACGCCCGCCGCGCGGCCAGCTCCTCGTCGGACACCTCGACGTTCAGCGTCCGCGCCGCCACGTCCAGCGTGATCAGGTCGCCGGTGCGCACCAGCGCGAGCGGCCCGCCCGCCGCGGACTCCGGCGTCACGTGCAGCACGACCGTGCCGTACCCGGTGCCGCTCATCCGCCCGTCGCAGATCCGGATCATGTCCGTCACGCCCGCCTTCAGCAGCTTGGCGGGCAGCGCGACGTTCGAGACCTCCGGCATGCCCGGGTAGCCCTTCGGCCCGGCGCCGCGGATCACCAGGATGCTCGTCTCGTCCACGTCGAGGTCAGGGTCGTCGGCGACGGCGTGGTAGTCCTCGACCGTGTCGAACACCAGTGCCCGCCCCTGGTGCTTGAGCAGGTGCGGGGACGCGGCCGACTGCTTGATCACCGCGCCACCCGGGCACAGGTTGCCGCGCAGGACCGCGGTGCCGTTGCCGGCCGGCTGGAACGGCTCCTCGACGGTGGTGATCACGTCGGTGTTGAAGTTCTCCGCTCCGGCCACGTTCTCACCGACCGGCTTGCCGGTCACCGAAACGCTGCCGGTGTGCAGCAGACCGGCTTCGGCGAGCTGCCGCATCACCACCGGCAGGCCGCCGGCGTAGCAGAAGTCCTCCATCAGGTACTTGCCCGACGGCATCAGGTTCACCAGCGTCGGGACCTCGCGGATGAGCGTGTCGAAGTCGTCGAGCGTGAGGTCGACCTCGGCGCGCCCGGCGATCGCGAGCAGGTGGATGATCGCGTTCGTCGACCCGCCGATCGCGGCGTTGACCCGGATCGCGTTCTCGAACGCCTCGCGGGTGAGGATCTGCGACGGGCGCAGGTCCTCCTCGACCATCTCCACGATCCGCTGCCCGGCGGCCTGCCCGATCTCGAACCGCCGCGCGTCGACCGCGGGCCAGGTCGCCGAGCCGGGCAGCTGCATGCCCAGCGCCTCGGCCATGCACGCCATCGTCGACGCGGTGCCCATCGTCATGCAGTGCCCGTTCGAGCGCGCCATGCAGCCCTCGGCGAAGAAGCACTCCTCCTGGGTCATGCGCCCGGCCTTGAGCTCCTCCTCGAACTTCCAGACGTGCGTGCCGGAGCCGACGTCCGTGCCGCGGTACTTGCCGTTGAGCATCGGGCCGCCGGTGACCATCACGGCGGGCAGGTCGACGCTCGCGGCGGCCATCAGCATCGCTGGGGTCGTCTTGTCGCAGCCGGAGAGCAGCACCACGCCGTCGAGCGGGTTGGCGCGGATCAGCTCCTCGACCTCCATCGCCATCAGGTTGCGGTAGAGCATCGCGGTCGGGCGCATCAGCGTCTCGCCGGTGGCCATCGTCGGGAACTCCAGCGGGAACCCGCCCGCCTGCCACACCCCGCGCTTGACCGCCTCCGCCACGCGGGTCAGGTGCGCGTTGCACGGCGCCAGTTCCGACGCGCTGGTCGCGATGCCGATGACCGGCCTGCCGTCGAACACCTCGGCCCCGAAGCCCTGGTTGCGCATCCAGGACCGGTAGATCATCCCCGCGCGGCCGGTCGCCCCGAACCACGCCGCGCTGCGCCTCTGCCCCGTCACGAGCCTGTTCCTCTCCGTCGAGTACGTGCGCTCCGAACGTTAAATCATTCGATGATTCAAGTCCAGGGGCGTCGGAAGTCACAGTGGTTCCGCTGGCCAGAAAGTTGTACAGTCAAAACTGTTATAGAAGTACAACGTTTGGGGTGCGTGTGCCGGAACTGTCCCAGCGACGTCGGCTCCTGGTGCTGGCGATCTGCTGCCTGAGCCTGTTCGTCGTCTCGATGGACACCACGATCGTCAACCTCGCGCTGCCGTCCATCGAGCGCGACTTCTCCGCCGGCGTGTCGAGTCTGCAGTGGACGATCGACGCCTACACGCTGGTGCTGGCCAGCCTGCTGATGCTGTCCGGCTCGACCGCCGACCGGATCGGGCGGCGGCGCACGTTCCAGGCCGGGCTGGTGCTGTTCACGCTCGGCTCCCTGCTGTGCAGCGTCGCGCCCAACATCGGGCTGCTCATCGCCTTCCGGATGGTGCAGGCGGTCGGCGGCAGCATGCTGAACCCGGTCGCCATGTCGATCATCACCAACACCTTCACCGACGCGCGGGAACGGGCGCGCGCGATCGGGATCTGGGGCGCGGTCGTCGGGCTGAGCATGGCGCTGGGCCCGGTGGTCGGCGGGCTGCTGGTGGACGCCGTCGGGTGGCGGTCGATCTTCTGGATCAACATCCCGGTCGGGGTCGCCGCGCTCGTGCTGACCGCGTTGTTCGTGCCGGAGTCGAAGGCGCCACGGGCGCGGCGGCTGGACCCGGTCGGGCAGCTGCTGGTCGTGGTGGCGCTGGCGAGCTTGACGTACGGGATCATCGAAGCGCCGCACCACGGCTGGCTGTCCGGGCTGACCGTGGCGTGCTTCGTGGTGGCGGTCGCCGCCGCGGCCGGGCTCGTCGTCTACGAGCGGCGGCGGGCGGAGCCGTTGCTGGACCCGCGGTTCTTCGCGAGCGCGCCGTTCTCCGGGGCGACGGTGATCGCGGTGTGCGGGTTCGCCGGGCTGAGCGGGTTCCTGTTCCTCAACGCGCTGTACCTGCAGAGCGTCCGCGGGTTCACGCCGCTGCACGCCGGGTTGCTGACGCTGCCCAGCGCGCTGGCGATCTTCGCGCTCGCGCCGCTGTCCGGGCGGCTGGTCGCCGCGCGCGGCTCGCGGATCCCGCTGGTGGCCGGGGGACTGGGGCTCGCGGTGAGCGGCGTGCTGCTGACCCGGCTGGGCGCGGAGACCGGGATCGGGTGGCTGGTGGTGGCCTACGTCGTGTTCGGCGCCGGGTTCGGGATGCTCAACCCGCCGATCACCAACACCGCGGTGTCCGGCATGCCGCGCGCGCAGGCCGGGGTGGCCGCGGCGGTGGCGTCGACGAGCAGGCAGATCGGGGCGTCACTCGGGGTCGCGGTGCTCGGCGCGGTGGTCACGACGCACATCACCGGCGGGTTCACGACGGGCTTTCCCGCGGCTAGCCACATCGCGTGGTGGATCATGGCCGGATGCGGCGTGGTGGTGATGGCACTGGGCGTGCTGACGACGTCCCCGTGGGCGATGGGGACGGCCCGGCGGGCGACGGTGCTGTTCGACGAGCCGGCCGGGGCGCGGACGTGACCGCCGCGGAGCGGGTCTGGGAACGGATGCAGGACCTGGTGCTGCACCGGCACGACCGGCGCAGACTGGTCGCCGACACGCTCGGGCTGAGCTTCTTCAAGGCCAAGGCCCTGCGGCGGCTCGTGCCCGGCCCGCTGACCCTGGGTGAGCTCGCCGAGCTCCTGGACACCGACCGTCCCTACACGACGGTCGTGGTGGACGACCTGGAGCAGCGCGGGCTGGTGTCGCGGACGGTGCACCCGGAGGACCGCCGCCGCAAGCTGGTGACGGTGACGCCCGCGGGCGCCGAGATGGCGGCCGCGGCGAACCGCATCCTGAGCGAGCCGCCCCCGTTCTTCGCCGCGCTCGACGCCGACGAACTGGCACAGCTGGACCGCCTGCTGGCCAAACTCGACGCGGACGGCTGACCGGTCCCGCTCAGTCGGCCAGGGTGATGGCCCGGGAGGCCAGGTGCAGGGCCAGCCGGTCGTCCGGGCGGGACAGGTCCACCCCGAGCAGCTGCTCGATCCGGGCGACGCGCGCGGTGACCGTGTTGCGGTGCACGCCGAGCACCGCCGCGGTTTCCGCGATCGAGGACTCCGCGTCCAGGTACACCGCCAGCGTGCGCACCAGGTCACCGGGCGCGTTGCGCAGCGGGGCGACCAGCGCGCGGGCCGCCGGCTCGAAGGTGTCCGTCCGCGTCCACTCCAGCAGCAGTTGCGCCATGCCCAGCTGGTCGACGTGCAGGAAGTGCCCCGACTCCGGGCGGGTCGCGGCCAGGCGCGCGGCGTCGGTGGCCTCGGCGATCGTCGCGGCCAGGCCGTCCGGGCGCGGGTGCGGGCGGCCGACCCCGAGGTGCGCGCCGAGCGTGCGCCGCAGCGCCTTGTGCGCCTTCCGCAGCCCGGCGGCCAGCGTGCGGACCCGCTCGGCCGTCGGCTCCTGGTCGAACGTCACCCACCCGGTCCACCCGTCGCCGTGCTCGACCACCACCGCGGCGATCTGCTCGGCCCGCAGCGCGCGCACCACCTCGGTCGTCCGCGCCACCGTGTCCACACTGGACGCGACGCCGATGCGCAGCCCGACGTGCCAGCCGCCCAGCCGCCACCCGGCGTCGGCCGCCCGGCGGCGCAGGTCCGCGCCGGGCTCGGCGTCCAGCCGCAGCAGGTCGCCGAGCAGCGCGGTGCGCGACCGGGCGTCCCGTTCCAGCTCCAGCCGGTTCGCCAGCAGCCACCGCTGCACCGCGCCGGCCGCGACCGCCAGCGCCGGCGGCACCACGTCCGCCCGCGCCGCCTCCGCGCCGGTCAGCTCGGCCGCCACCCACAACACCGGCCCGGCCAGCAGCGCGGGGTGCGCCAGCAGCACGCCGTCGTCGAGGTCCACCCGCTGCGGCACCGGCTCGCCGACGCGGATCCGCCCGGCCGACGCCAGTTCCCCGGCCACCGGCTCGCCCCGGTCGTCGAGCAACGCGACCGGCGACCGCAGCAGCCCGCGCAGCGCGGTGACCACCTCTTCCGGCGAGCGTAGCCGTTCGCCGAGCGCCCGGTGCGTCGCCAGCACGAGGTTCGCGCGGTCCAGTTCCGGCGCGGCGAGCATCAGGCGGGCGTCGACGAGCAGGTCCAGCGGCCGGGCCGACGTCACCAGCAGCGGCATCGCGAGCCGGTCGGCCAGCAGCCGGGTCGCGGTCAGCGGTTCGACCTCCGGCAGGAGCAGGCCCGCCGCGCCGCTGTCCGCCCCGCGCCGCAGCAGGGCGTCGATCTGCCAGTCCGTGCCACGCAGTTCCCGGGCCAGCACCAGCAGCTCGCCCTGGCCGGGGCTGTCCCCGGCGTCGAGGGTGGCCCGCACGGTCTCCAGTGGACGGTCCAACCCGGATTCGCCCGCGGCGACCCGGACACCGGCCCACGACGGCAGGGCCAGCAGGCGGCGCAGGATCATGCGAGCACCGGGTCCGAGTCGATGCCGTACGCGCGTGGCCGCAGCACCGGCAGCCGCCGCGGGTCGGTCCAGAACGGCGCCGCGGCGAGCTGCAGCACGTCGACCTCGATCCCGGCGCGGATCCCGTCGCAGGGCACCGGAACGCCGGTGCGGTGGTCGACCACGGCCAGCACGTCCGGGGTGGACGCCACCGGATGGCCGTCCCGCAGCGCCAGCAGGTACTCGTTCTCCATCTCCAGCCGGAGCAGCGCGCCGGTGCGGTGGTCGGTCAGCGTCGCGCTGCCGCGGCCAAAGCCGGCGCGGCCGTGCGCTCCGGGACCGGGGTGCCGGGACACCTCGAGCACGCGGCCCATCGCGAGCACCCGCCCGCCGCAGGCCTCGGCGAGCCGGTCCGGCTCCGGGCCCTCCCCGGCCGCGAGCACCCGCCTGCCCAGTTCGAGCGCGCCGGTGACGCTGCCCATCACCGCGCACTGCGGCAGTTCGCCCGCGGGCACCGCGGCGAACGCCATCGCCGCCCAGCCGCCGGAACTGGCCAGGAACGCGCGGGCGCCGCGCTCGACCGAATCGTCCGAGCCGGCCGCCAGCACCAGCACCTGACCGCCGGGCTCGGCGAGCGCGGCAGGCGCCAGCCCGCGGCCGGTCGCCGCGATGGAGAGCTGGTCCAGCCTCGGCAGCCCGCGCCCGGACAGGTCCGCGTCGGCGCACGGCAGGCCCAGCTCGACCGCGGCGACCAACGGCATCAGCCCGTTGAGCCCGCCGATCTCGATCGACACCAGCGCGCCGGCGCGGGCCCCGGTCCAGCGTTCGATCGCCGACACCGCGGTCGTGAACTCCGCCCCGCTGGGCAGTTTCTCGGTGAAGGCGGCGGTCGCGCCGACGATTCCCACCGGCATCACGAGTGTGGACGGATCCAGCGCGCCGGAGATGTCCGGTTCACGCCCGTGCGTGACGAGCTGGCGCAGCAGCGCCGCGGCCGTCATCGTGTCGCCGCCACCGCCCGACCCGAGCAGCGCGACGCCCCGTTCGAGTGCGGGCACGTCCGCCGCGGTGATGCGCATGCTTGCCTTCATGTGCTGAGCTGGAGGTATGACCAGGGTAGACGATCCAGCCACCATGACCCCGGAACAGGCGCGCGCGGCGTTCCGCGCCGGAACCGTGGCGCCGACGTCGGGGTGGGCGACCGGTTTCACGCAGACCAACCTGATCGCGGTGCCGCGCGACTGGGCCTACGACGTGCTGTTGTTCTGCCAGCGCAACCCGCAGCCGTGCCCGGTCCTGGACGTCACCGACCCGGGCAGCACCGCGACCACGCTCGCCCCCGGCGCCGACCTGAGCCGCGACCTGCCGCGCTACCGCGTGTGGCGGCACGGCGAGCTGGCCGAGGAGGTGGACGACGTCAGCGGCCTGTGGCAGGAGAACCTGGTCGCGTTTTCGATCGGGTGCAGCTTCACGTTCGAGACCGGGCTGCTCGCGGCCGGGATCCCGCTGCGGCACCTGGAGCAGGGCCGCAACGTGTCGATGTACGTGACGAACCGCGAGTGCCGGCCTGCCGGGCGGCTGCACGGCCCGATGGTCGTGTCGATGCGCCCGATCCCGGCAGGCCGGGTCGACGAGGCGATCGCGATCAGCGGCGCGATGCCCGCGGTGCACGGCGCGCCGGTGCACGTCGGCGACCCCGCCGGGCTCGGGATCGCCGACCTGTCCCGCCCCGACTTCGGCGACCCGGTCGAGGCGGAACCCGGTGACGTGCCGGTGTTCTGGGCGTGCGGGGTCACCCCGCAGGCGGCGCTGATGGCGTCGAAGCCGCCGTTCGCGATCACCCACTCGCCGGGGCACATGTTCATCACCGACCGGCGGGACAGCGAGTACCGGGTGCCTACGGCAGCGCGGTGAACGGCGCCAGGAACGTGCGCGCGGACGGGGTGTCCAGGCGGTAGGTCACGTTGGTGGCGTAGCAGGGCGCGTCACCGGTGATCGTCGTGGACACCAGGGTCCGCGTGCCGCCGATCGTGGCGAAGTTCGGCCCGCCGGAGTCGCCGTAGCAGGCGCCGCCGTTGCCCTGCGGCGCGGTCATCGCCAGGCGCACCCACGTCTTGTTGAGCGCGTCGAAGGTGACCGGCGCCTTCATCCGGACGCCGCCGCCCGGGTGGGTCTGCCCGCCGGGGCCGTTGACCGCCTCCTGCGTCCCGTAGCCGGCGACCACGAACGGCGTGCTGTTCAGGCCGCGCGGACCGAGCTGGTCCAGCTGCCCGGCGGTGGGCAACCGCGCGGGAGTGAACGACCACCGGGCGGCGACCTGCTGCGCGGGCAGCTGGATGACCGCGATGTCGTGCGCGTCCGCCGAGTTGCCCGGGTAGGCCGGGTCGGAGTGCGCCACGCCTTCCACCGCGACCGCCCGTGCCACCGCCGCGGGATCGCCCGGGTACTGCTGGGCGGCGGCGTCGAGGCCGGACTGCACGTCCTGGTCGAGCGACACGAAGAACCGCACGCCGGCGGGCCAGTCGCTGGTGCAGTGCGCCGCGGTGAGGAAGGTGTCGCGGTCGACCATGGTGCCCGAGCACACCCAGTCCACCCGGTCCGGCGTGGCTGGGTTCGCGTCGTTGTCCCAGGTCGCGACGAGCGCGCCGACCTCGGTGCGCTCGGGCGCCGGGGTCGCGTTGTAGGAGTTGATGGCCGAGGCCGGGGCCGCCGTCGCCAGGATCGCGGCGACGGCGGCGGCCGATGCGAGTGCTGCTCTCATCCGGGAGAGTCAACCTCACGGACGGCCGAAAAACACCCGACCAACGGCCCTACCGGAACGAGTAGCCGCCGTCCGGGTAGAGCGTCGAGCCCGTCGTGAAGGTAGCGCCGAACAGGTAGAGCACCGCGTCGGCCACTTCGGACTCGGTGCCGACGCGGTGCAGCACCGTGTCCGAGCGGTACTGCGCGAAGCTCGCCTCGCGGACGTCCGCCGGCCGCTGCGACCACAGGTTCCCGTCGATCGTGCCGGGCGCGACCACGTTGACCCGCACCGGCGCCAGCTCCACCGCCAGCCCGCGGCCGAGCCCCTCGATCGCCGCGTTGCACGCGACGTAGGCGGGCGCGGGTCCGGGTGGCCGCACGCTCGCCGCGCCGGACATCAGCACCACCGAACCGTCGCGCGACAGCTTCGGCGCCGCGTGCTTGACCGCGTGGTACTGGCCCCAGAACTTCGTCACGAACGGGCTCGCCGCGTCCTCGTCGGACAACTCGCGCATCGGCCCGGTCCGGTACGACGCGCCGGGCGTGAACAGGTGGTCCACGCGTGGCACGGCGCCGAAGAACTCGGCCAGCGAGTCGGAGTCCGTGTTGTCCACGACGTGCCACCGCGCGCCGATCTTCGCCGCCGCGGCCGCCAGCGTGGACGCGGTGCGGCCGCCCAGGAACACCTGAGCTCCCGCGTCGACCGCCCGCCGCGCCACCTCGAACCCGATGCCCGAACCGCCGCCGATGATCACCACGACCCGATCCGCCAAGCTCATACCAACTCCTCCACCGGCGTGAACTCGTAGGACAACCCGAACGCGGCCGGCCCGAACGTGGCCAGCGCCTCCGGCGTGCGCATCAGGTCCGGCGTCGAGATGCCGACCACCACGACCCGCTGGCCGTAGCGCAGCGTCTCGGTCGTGATCGGCTCGGCCGACTCGGACTCCAGCACGCAGATCAGGTCCGGCACCAGGCACCGCACCTCGCCGTCGACCAGGGCCAGCAGGTGCTCGTTCTGGAACAGCAGCTCCAGCTTGTGCTCGCCGTCGAACGACACCGCCTGCGCCCGCCCACGCGCGAACCCCGCCTCGGTGCGGCGCTCCACATCGGACACCTTGCCGCGGAACAGCACCCGCAGGTTCCGGTACAGCGTGTCGCGCAACGCCTCGGACAGGGCCGCGATCGGGTCCAGGTTGCGTTCCCGCGCCTCGCGGATCGTGCGGCCCACCGTCAGCGCCAGCGACAACGTGCGCGGCACCGCGGTGCGCTTGACCTCCGCGCCGCTCATCGCGTACTCGGCGATGTGCGCGACCCCGCCGAGCCGGATCGTGACGCCGCGTGCCAGCCACTCCATCCGCTTGTTGTCGGTCCCGGTGTCGATCACCGTCGTCTCGCCGCGCTCACCGCCGATCGCCATCGGCGACCCGGGCACGCCGTAGACGCCGAAGGTCTCCATCTGCAGCTCGGGGAACGCGCGGCCCATCCCGTCCGCGTCCACCACCGGCAGGCCCAGCCGTGCGCCGACGACCAGCGGGATCATCGAGTTGATGCCGCCGCACTCGATCGGCATCGTCGCGCTCGCCCGCTTGCCCAGGTGCTTCTCCAGCGTGCGCAGCGCCAGCACGGGTTCCGCGCCGCTGGGCAGCTTCTCGTGCACGACGGTCGGCGCGCCCATCTGCGCGGTCGGCACGACCAGTTCGTGGTCGCCGACCTCGGACGGATCGAGGATCGTGATCGGCCCGTGTTCGCGGATGGCCTGCCGCACCAGCAGCCTGCCCACGTACGGGTCGCCGCCGCCCCCGGTGCCGAGCACGGCCGCGCCGCGCGCGAGATCTTCGAGGTGGTCCTCGGTCAGTGTCCAGCTCACGCGGGCACCCCGACCGGGTCGAGGTCGTAGCCGAAGTACCGCGGCCCCGCCAGCTCGATGCCCTCCGGCGTGTGCCAGCGCGGGTCCGCGGGCGCGGCGATGACCGTGACGCGCTGGCCGTACCGCAGGCCCTCGGTCGTCACGGCTTCGCCCGATTCGCGGTCGAGGCAGCAGATCAGGTCCGGCACGGACGCCTGCGCGACGCCGTCCCGCTCGGCGACCAGGTGCTCGTTCTGGAACTTCAGCACCATCTCGCTGCCCGCGTCACCGTCCATTCCGGACAGCTTCGCCTCACCGCGGGCGAAGCCGGTGACGGTCCGCCGGGCGACGTCGACGACCTTGCCGGTGAACAGCTTGCGGCCGCCCAGCCGCTCGACCACGCGGGCGACGGGGTCGGCGTGTTCGGCTCGCGCCTGCCGCACCGCGACGCCCAGCTCGGCGCACAGGCTGAGGGTGCCGGGCACCAGCGATTCGCGGGCCTGCGCACCGGACATCGCGTAGTTGCTGATCATCGCCGAGCAGCCCATGTCGATCGTCGCCGACCGCGCCAGCCGCTCCGCCCAGTGGTTGTCCACCGTGTCCAGGACGCCGCGGTTGCCCTTCTCGTCGGCGATGGACATCGGGGTCGCGCGGATGCCGTACAGCGTGGGCAGCACCATCTGCAGCTCGGGGAACGCCCGGCCCATGCCGTCGGCGTCCACCAGGGGCAGGCCCAGCTGCGCCGCCGCGACCACCGGGATCAGCGAGTTGACCCCGCCGGCCTCGGCGCACGCGATGTGGGTCAGCTCCTTGCCCAGGTAGGTGGCCAGGGTGCGGGCGGCCAGCCCGACCTGCTCGGCCGAGGGCAGCTTCTCGACCATCACCGTGGGTGCGCCCATCATCGCGACGGGCAGGACCACGGCGTCGTCGCCGACCTCCTCCAGCGGCACCAGCTCGACCGGGCCGTGGTCGCGGACCGCGGAGGACGCCAGCAGGCGCCCGATGTAGGGGTCGCCACCGCCGCCGGTGCCGAGGATCGCGGCGCCGCGGGCGATGTCGTCGAGGTGGTCGATCGTGATCTCGCGCATCGTCACGCTCCCAGCTGCAGGTCGCCGACGGCCTTGACCCGGATGCGGGTGGCGTTGCCGGGCAGGTAGGGGATGGGCACCTCGTCGAAGTCGACGATCCCGACCGAGGCCGGGCTTGCCCCCGCGGCGATGGCGCGGTCCACGGCTTCCTGCTTCGCCTCCTCCACCACGGCTTCACGGCGGCCCGGCTCGATCGCGTACACCCGATCGACCTCGCCGCCGATCTGCGCGATGGCCGCGCCGATCGCGTTCGCGACCGCGTAGTTCTCCGGCCGGTGCACCTTGCCCGCGTCGGCCAGCTCGTCCGGCAGCAGCACCGACCCACCGCCGACCGCGACCACCGGCAGCGGCTCGGCCGAGGTGCGCATCCGCTCGACGACGTCGGAGACGTCCGCCGCGATCTTCTCCAGCGCGGCCCGCACCAGGTCGCGGTCGAGGTGGGCGACCAGGCTCGGGTCGCCGATCTCGGCGCGGCCCGCGGCCACCGCGATGTCGGTCGCGGTGAGCGTGTCCCCGCCGAAGACCAGGGCCTTCGAGGTCAGCTCGTAGCCCACCGAGTCCGGCCCGACCGTGACGTCACCCGCGCCGCCGCGGACCCGGCTGCCGCCGCCGATGCCGATCGACAGCACGTCCGGCATGCGGAAGTTGGTGCGGATCCCGGCGACGCTGACGTCCGTGGTCGCCTCGCGCGGGAAGCCCTGCCGCAACACGCCGACATCGCTGGTCGTGCCGCCGACGTCGACCACCGCGCAGGTGTCCAAACCGGACAGCACGGCGGCGCCGCGCATCGAGTTGGTCGGGCCGGACGCGAACGTCGCCACCGGGTAGCGGCGGGCGAAGTCGACGTCCATCAGCGTGCCGTCGTTCTGGCTCAGGTACAGCGGCGCGGTGATGCCCGCGCCGGACACCGACGCGGCCAGGCCGTCCACGATGTGCGCGGCGAGTTCCCGCAGCGCGGCGTTGATGACGGTCGCGTTCTCCCGCTCCAGCAGCCCGATGCGGCCGATCTCGTGGGACAGCGAGATCGCCACGTCCGGCAGCTGGGCGGCGATGATCTCCGCCGCGCGCGCCTCGAACTCGGCGTTCACCGGGGAGAAGACCGAGGTGATCGCGACGCTGCGCACCCCGTTGGCGCCCATGTCCTCCGCGGCCTTGCGCAGCTCGGACTCGTCGAGCTCGGCGATGTGGCGGCCGTCGAACTCGTGCCCGCCGTGCACCAGGTAGCTGCGCCCGGACACCGCGTCGACCAGCCGCTGCGGCCAGTCCACCATCGGCGGCAGCGACGCGCCGGCGGGCAGGCTGAGCCGCACCGCGGCGGTCGGCGCGAGCCGGTGCGCCTCGACGAGCGCGTTGATGAAGTGCGTGGTGCCGATCATCACCGCCTGCACCGCGGCCGGGTCGAACGCGCGCTGCTGCTGCAGGCCGTTGATCGCGGCGACGATGCCGGAGGTGACGTCCTCGGTGGTGCTGGTCTTGATCGAGGCGAGCACCTGCCGCCCGTCCAGCAGGACCGCGTCGGTGTTGGTGCCGCCGACGTCGATGCCGATGCGCACTGGGATTTCCTTTCTTAGACGGCGGGAACCGGGTCGGCGTCGGCGGTGCGGCTGCGGCCGACACCCCGGATGAGGCCGAGCTTCCCGGCGATCACGTAGAGCAGGAAGGCCACGACGAGCGAGTTGATGCTGGGCAGGCCCCACTCGACGAACTTGCCGATCAACGCGGAGGCGACCCAGACCACGATCGTGGCGGGCACCCACACCGGGGCGTCCTCGGGCACGGTTCCCTTGGCGCGGGCGGCTTCCAGCTCGCCGCGCCACTTCTTGACCACGAAGTACTCGGCCACCATGATCCCGGCGATCGGCGGGAACGCGACGCCGAGCAGGGTGAGGAAGTCGCTGAACGCCCCGAGGATCCCGGCCGCCGCGAGGACGCTGCCGACGATGCCGAGCACCGCGGTGATCAGGCCGCGGTGGGCCTTGCGGCCGGACACGGTGCCGATGAAGTTCACGACGCCGAGCCCGGACGAGTACAGGTTCCAGTCGTTGATCTTGATGGTCCCGGCGATCACGATCAGCAGGCCGACCCAGCCGACCGACGACGTGACGATGGTGGTGATCTCGGCCGACTTCACCGCGTGCGCCAGGAGCACACCGGCCATGCCGATCACGTACTCGCCGAGCGTGATGCCGACCAGGGTCTGCTTGACCACGTCGCCGGTGGTGCGGTTGAACCGCGTCATGTCCGGCGTGATCACCGCGCCGACGATGAACCCGCCTGCGACGAGCGTCGTGCCCTCCAACAGGCTGAGCTGCGGACCTGGCGGCGCCGACGACACCAGCGCGCCGACGTCGTGGCTGGACAGCTCGGAGATGATCGACCAGCCGACCAGGATCAGGAACGCGGGCACGGTCAGGTACGCCGTCCACGCCATCGAGTGGAAGCCGCGCACCACGATCGCGGTCACGACCAGGCCGAACACCAGCGCCCACGCCCACTCCGGCAGGCCGCCGATGAGCGAGACGAGGCCCTGCGCCGACACCGCGGACTGGATGCCGAACCAGCCGATGAGGCTGATCCCGATCGCGAGCCCGATCAGCGCCGACCCGCCGCGGCCGAAGCCGGTCCAGCGGGCGATCATCGAGGTCGACAGGCCTTCGCGCATGCCGATCACGCCGACGAGGATCGTGATGAGCTCGAGGATGACCGAGCCCAGGGTGAACGCGAGGAACGCCTGCCAGAAGCCCATCCCGAAGCCGACGGTCGCGCCGAGCAGGAACTGCGACAGCGCGGACACCTGGCCGAACCGTTGGATCGCGACGGACCACCACGAGTAGCGGGCGCTGTCCGGGACTCTGGTGAGGGCGTAGTCGTCGACACCGACTGACGAGGCCATGCCGACCTCCTTATCCGGAGAGGAAACGGTTCCCAGCACCGTAAACAGCGCCAACGCCCCGGTCACTGTGCGAGGTGCACAGGCTCGCCGTCACGCCTGTGCACCTCGCCCGGTCAAGGGCTCCGGACCCCGTCGAGAAGCCGGTCGACCTCGGCGGCCGTCGTGTAGGGCGCGATGCCGGCCCGGACCGCTCCGGTGTCGCCGAGCCCCAGGTGGCGAGAGCATTCCAGCGCGTAGAAGCTGCCCGCGGGCGCGTTCACGCCCTGCGCGCCGAGCCGCTCGTAGACCACCTGCGACGGCACACCCTCGACCGAGAACAGGACGGTGGGCGTGCGGCGCCGGGTGGGGGAGCCGTACCGGGTCACGCCGGGGATGTCCGCGAGGCCCGCGTCGAGCCGGTCGAGCAGGGCCTGCTCGTGCTCCTCCAGCTCGGTCAGCGACCGCAGCAGCCGCTGCCGCCGGGTGCCGTCGCCGGGCACCAGGTCCGCCAGGAAGTCGATCGCCGCGGTGGTCCCGGCGAGCAGTTCGTACGGCAGCGTGCCCAGCTCGAACCGCTCCGGCACCGCGTTCGTGGACGGCGCCAGCTTGTCCGGGTGCAGGGTCTCCAGCAGCTCGGGCGCGGCCGCGACCAGCCCCAGGTGCGGGCCGAGGAACTTGTACGGCGAGCAGCCGTAGAAGTCCGCGCCCAGCGCCGTGACGTCGACCGGCGCGTGCGGCGTGAGGTGCACACCGTCGACGTAGAGCAGCGCCGCGGTTTCGTGCACCGCCGCGGCGATCGCCGGGATGTCCGGGCGCGTGCCGAGCAGGTTGGACGCCGCGGTCACCGCCACCAGCCGGGTGCGGTCCGACAGCAACCCGGTCACAGCCTCGACCGGCAGCTCACCGTTCGCCGGGTCGAAGTCCGCCCACCGCACCGCGACCCCGCGCGCCTCCGCCGCCTGCACCCACGGCCGGATGTTCGCGTCGTGGTCGAGGCGGGTCACCACGACCTCGTCGCCAGGCTGCCAGGTCTTCGCCAGCGCGCGGGAGAAGTCGTAGGTCAGCTGGGTCATGCTGCGCCCGAACACGACACCGCCGGGCTGCGCGCCGAGCAGGTCGGCGGCGGCCTGGCGCGCCTCGGCGACGATCGCGTCGGCGCGACGCTCGGCCGCGGTGACCGAACCGCGGTTGGCGATCGCGGCGCACAACGTCCTGGCGACGGCCTCGCCGACCACGTCCGGCACCTGCGAGCCGCCGGGGCCGTCGAAGTGCGCGGCGCCCTCGTCGAGCGCCGGGAAGTGCTTGCGTACTGCGGTTACGTCATAGGCCACGCGGCCCAGCATGCCTCACGAACCGGCGAACGTGCGCCGGTAGTCGTGCGGGGACACCCCGATCACCCGGTGGAAGTGGTGCCGGAGCAGGGCTCCCGTGCTGAACCCGCACTCGCGCGCGATCTCCTCGACGCTCAGCCGGGTGGTCTCCAGCAGCGTGCGGGCGTGCAGGACGCGTTGCGTGGTCAGCCACTTCACCGGCGTGGTGCCGGTTTCCCCGGCGAACCGGCGGGCGAAGGTCCGCTCCGACATCTGGGCGCGCCGGGCCAGCGCCGGGACCGTGTGCTCCTCGGCGAGGTTCTCGACCATCCACGTCAGCACCGGTTCCAGACTGTCCGCAGTGGACTCCGGCATGGGCAGTTCGACGAACTGCCGCTGGCCGCCGTCGCGCTGCGGAGGCACGACCATGCGGCGAGCGATCGCGGTGGCCACCGCCGAGCCCAGTTCGCGGCGCACGAAGTGCAGGCTCGCGTCGATCCCGGCCGCGGTGCCCGCGCTGGTGATGATGTCGCCGTCGTCGACGAACAGCACGTCCGGATCGAGGATCGCCTCGGGGAACCGCTGCTTGAACTCGTCGATGTGCTTCCAGTGCGTGGTGCACGGGCGGCCGTTGAGCAGGCCGGTGGCGGCGAGCAGGAACGCGCCGCTGCAGACGGTCAGGAGTGTGGCGCCGTTCGCGTGGGCCCGCCGGATGGCGTCGAGCACCGCGGGCGGGTAGTCGTCGCGAACGGCGGCCGCCGGGATGGCGACCAGGTCGGCGCCGTCCAGCCCGTCGAGGCCGTGCTCGGGGATGAACTGCACGCCGACGCCGGACCGGAGGGGTTCGCCCGGCCGTTCGCCGCACACGCGGAACTCGATGGGCGGCACGCCGTCCTCGGTCCGGTCGATGCCGAAGACCTCGCAGACGACGCCGAACTCGAAGACGGCGGCACGATCGACCAGCACGGCGGCCACGGTGCGGAGCATGCCGTCAGAGTAACTGGCAGAATTTTGCCGGACAAGGACCGTTCTGCCACTCGTGGCAGGTTCTGGCGGAGCGAATAATTTCTGCCATGACCGAATTGCTGATGTTCCTCCTGCTCATCGCCCTGATCGTGTGGGGCCTCAACCGCAACCACCGCCGCCAGGCGCCGTCCCGGATGTCCGGCAGCTTCGACGTCGAGGACCGCGACGCGCTCCGGATCCGCGGCGAGGTGGCCGCCCGCCGGCTGGAGGCCGCCCGCCCGGAGATCCGGACCGCTCCGGCTCCGCGGACTCGTCACCACCTTTCGCGCGCCTGACGGCGACCTAGACTGGGCACGACCTCGACGCCGAGGAGGACGCGTGCCCGAGCTGAGCCTGGCCGACACCAACGGCATCCTGCGCCAGCCGTGGATCCACCCGGCCCGCTCCAGCGCGGGCCTCGGGTGGGACCGGCTCTACGTCTCGACGCAGGCCGAAGCGCCCTACCGCGCGAGCTTCGACGCGGCGGGCACCCACCTGGTGATCCTGCACCTCGACGGCCCGGTGACCGTGCGCCGCGGGCGGCACCAGGTGGCGCACATCCCCGCCGGCGGGCTGTTCCTCCACCCGGCCGGCCGCGATCTCACCGTGGAACTCGGCGGGAAGCTGCGGACCGTGCACGCCTACCTGCCCGACTCGGTGCTGCGCGACGCGGCCGGTGGCCCGGTCGGCCTCGGCGAGGAGGTCGTGGTCGCCGATCCGCTGGCCGAGCAGGTGATGCTGGGCCTGGACGGCGTGCTGCGGCAGTGGACGCCGACGGCCCGGACCTACGTCGACCACCTCGCCGGGCTGCTCGCGGCGCACCTCGCGCACCGCTACGGGACGGCCGTGGAGCCGGAGTCGGCCGCGCTGTCCCGGACGCAGCTCGCCGCGGTGCGGGAGCTCATGGAGCAGCGGCTCGCGGAACCGCTGCCGCTGGCGGAGCTCGCGGCCGTCGCGGCGCTGAGCGTCAGCCAGTTCACCCGCCGGTTCAAGGCCGCGACCGGCGAAACCCCGCACCGGTACCTGATGCGCCTGCGCGTCGAGCACGCCTGCCGGCTGCTGCGTGGCAGCACGCTGCCGATCCCCGAAGTCGCCGTGCGGTGCGGGTTCTCCCACCAGGAGCACCTGACCCGGGTGATGCGCGGCCGGCTGGGCACCACCCCCGCCGCGTACCGAAGGGATCACCCCTAGGACGAAGATCGTTCACGTCCTGGACAGCACCAGCGGGTGAGATCCTCGTGTGATCCGCACCCTCCTGGCCGCCGCGATGGCCGGCTCCCTCCTCGTCGCGCCGCCCGCTCACGCGGCGCCCGCCAAGGTCACCGACCCCGCCCGCTACGTCGACCCGCTCATCGGTTCCGCGGGCGGCGGCAACACCTATCCCGGGGCGGTGCGGCCCTTCGGGATGATCTCGTGGAGCCCGACCACCACGGCAGGCGACCAGACGAACGCCGCGGGCGCCAACGGTTACGCCTACAACACGCCGCGCGTGCGAGGTTTCGCGCTGACCCACGTCAACGGCGCGGGCTGCCACCCCGGCGCCGCCGGTGACGTGCCGATCATGCCGTTCGCCGGTGACGTGACGTCCTCGCCGACCGCCGACACCCGCGACGAGATCTACGCGAGCAACTTCAGCCACGACAACGAGCTCGCCGAACCCGGGCACTACCGCGTCGGCCTGGACTCGGGTGCCACCGCCGATCTGGCCGTCACCACCCGGGCCGGTGTCGGCGAGTTCACCTTCCCCGCGGGCAAGACCGCGAACCTGCTGTTCCGGGTGTCCAACTCGCTCAACGGCAGCGAGGACGCCGAGATCACCATCGACCCGGCGACCCGCACGGTCACCGGTTCCGTGCTGACCGGCGCGTTCTGCGGCCGCCGCGCCAACGGCGGGATCAACAACCGCAAGAGCTACTACCGCCTGTACTTCGTGGCGTCGTTCGACAAGGCGTTTTCCGGCGCCGGCACGTGGGTGAACGACCAGCTGCGGCCGGGCACGACGACCGCGAGCGGCGGCGAGGGCTACGCGACCGGCGCCGACCGCGCGGGCCGGGGATCAGGCGGTTACGTCAGTTTCGCGGACACCGACGTCACGATGAAGGTCGGCATTTCGTACACGAGCCTCGACGCGGCGCGGAAGAACCTGTCCGCCGAGGTCAAGCCGAAGGACGACGTCGAGTCGGTGGCCGCGGACGCGCGGGAGGCCTGGTCGAAGCAGCTGCGGTCGATCGAGATCGCCGGCGGCACCGAGGACCAGCGCACCACGTTCTACACCGCGCTCTACCACTCGTTCCTGCAGCCGAACATCGCCAGCGACGTCGACGGCACCTACCTGGGCAGCGACTTCGCGGTGCACCGGCTCGCGCGCGGGCAGCGGGCGCAGTACGGCAACTTCTCCGGCTGGGACCAGTACCGGGCGCACACGCAGCTGCTCGCGCTGCTGGAACCCGGGGTGGCGGGGGACTTCGCGCAGTCGCTGTACAACCTGGCGCAGCAGAACGGTGGCGTGTGGGACCGGTGGGTGCACGTCAACGGCCCCACGCACGTCATGACCGGCGACCCGTCCGCGCCGACGCTGGCCGGGTTCTACGCGATGGGTGTGCGGAACTTCGACGTGCGTGGCGCGTTCGACTCGCTGGTGCGCCAGGCGACGGTGCCGCACCCGTCCGGCTTGTCGGACGCGGGTTGCCCCGGGCAGTGCGAGGGGCAGCGGCCGAACCTGGCGGAGTACGAGCGGCTCGGGTACGCGCCGCAGGACACCTGCCACTGCTGGGGCGGCGCGGCGGAGACCCTGGAGGACGCGACCGCCGATTTCGCCTTGGCGGACTGGGCGTCGCGGCTGGGGCGCGGCGCCGAGTACCGCGAGCTGATGCCGCGGGCGAGCTGGTGGCGCAACACGTTCAACCCGGCGGCCACCCCCGAGGGCGGTTACCAGCAGGCCCGGCTCGAGAACGGCAACTGGGTGCAGCCGTTCTCGACGACGTCCGATGTGGGTTTCGCGCAGGGCACCAGCGCGACGTACACGTGGATGGTGCAGCACGACGTGTCCGGCCTGGCGGCGGCGATGGGCGGCCCGTCGGTGGCCGCGGCACGGCTCGACGCGTTCTTCCACCGCCCCGACGGTTCATGGGCCACGGGCGGCGACGGTTTCCGCTACGACCCGACGAACGAGCCCGGCATCCACACGCCGTGGTTGTACAACGGGCTGGGGCAGCCGTGGAAGACGCAGGAGACGGTCCGGGCGATGGCGTCGTTGGTGTACCGGACGGGCCCGAGCGGCCTGCCCGGGAACGATGACCTGGGCACCATGTCGGCCTGGTACGTGTTCGCCGCGCTGGGCATGTACCCGCAGACCCCGAGCCGCGCGGAGATGCTGTTGTCCAGCCCGATGTTCGAAAAGGCGTGGATCAAGCGCGACGACGGTCCGACGATCACGGTGAGCGCCCCACGAGCGTCGGCGACGAACATCTACGTGCAGTCGGTGTCGGTGAACGGTAGGACGACCGACAGGTCCTGGCTACCCGAGCAGGTGATCAACGGAGGCGGCTCGATCACCGTGACGGTCGGCGCAACACCGAACACCACGTGGGGCAAAGACCTCCCAGTGGACCACGCCCAGCACTAACAACCCGCCACCCGGCAACGCAACGCCACCGACCACCCCAACCAGACCTCCCCCGCCCCCGATCCACAGCCTGCTTTTAGTCGCCGATCAGGCGTGTCAAGGTACTCTTTCCCGCCTTGACACGGCTGC
>NZ_JBEXTX010000107.1:0-27485 GCF_040614175.1 Amycolatopsis sp. NPDC006131 | reverse complement strand
GTCGGGTCCGAGCCGGCGAAGTCGAAGCACGCCTGGCGCCGGACCAGGCTGCGGCCGCCGTCGCAGCCGACGAGCCACGCCGCGCGCAGGTCGCCGCCCACGCGCAGGTGGACGGTGACACCGTCGTCGTCCGCGTGGAATCCGGTCACTTCGGCGCCGCGCCGGATCTCGACGCCCAGCTCCGCCGCGCGCCGGCCGAGGACCCGTTCCACCTCGACCTGCTCGACCGGGAGGTACCAGCCGGGTCCGCGCCCGCGCAGGAGCGGCTCCTGCTCGTCGACCGCGGCCGCCGGGACCTGGATCCCGCCGAAGTGCCCGGCGAAGATCGCCCGCTTCCGCTCCCCCTGGAACGGCAGCGGTCCGCGCGCCGCTTCGATCGCCGGGAGCAGCCCGCGGCGCTCGAAGATCTCCGCGGAGGCCGTGTTGATCCCCCCGGCCTTGGGCGCGGTGTCCGGCTCGGAGCGCCGTTCGACCACTGCGACCCGGATCCCCGCCAGTCCCAGTTCCGTGGCCAGCATGAGGCCGACCGGCCCGGCGCCCACCACGAGCACGTCGTAGTCCATGTTCGTCCTTCCGCTCACCCGATAAGATAGACGAGTCTATCTAATGGAGGTGCGAATGGCCGGACGACGGCGTGGAGCGGCACTGGAGAAGGCGCTCCTCGATGCGGCGTGGGAAGAACTCACGGCCGTTGGCTACGCCGGATTCACCATGGACGCCGTGGTCCGGCGCGCCGGCACCAGCCCGCCTGTGCTCTACCGCCGCTGGCCCGACCGCGACGCGCTCGTCCGGGCGGCGATCGCGCACGCCCTGGACCGGGCGCGGGTGGACGTCCCCGACACCGGGAGCCTGCGGGAGGACGTCCTCACCCTGATGCGCGAGATCAACACCACGCGCGCCCGGCTGATCACCGTGATGAACGCGCACCTGTCCTCGTACTACCAGGAGACCGGCACCAGCCCCGGCGACGTGCTCACCGCGCGGCACGAGAAGGCCACGGACGTCCTGTTCGAGCGCGCCGTCAGCCGCGGGGAGATCACCGCGGACCGGTTGAGCGAGCGCATCAAGTCGCTCCCCTTCGATCTGCTGCGCCACGAAATCCTGGTGACCTTCGCCCCCGTGCCCGACCACGTCCTGGAGGAGATCGTCGACACGATCTTCCTCCCCCTCGTCGGCCTGTGACGGCTTCACGCCTCCTGGACGAAGACGTGCCTCATCTCCCCGATGCCGTCGATGCGGGTGCGGACGACGTCGCCGGGGGCGAGGTACCTCGGCGGGGTCCGTCCCATGCCCACCCCGGCCGGTGTGCCGGTGAAGACGAGGTCGCCGGGGTGCAGCGTGCACACCGCCGAGATTCGCTCGATCAACGCGCCCACGGGGAGGATCATCTGCCCGGTGTGACCGTCCTGGACGAGTTCGTCGTTGACCCAGCACCGCAACCGCAACGGTGTCGTGAGCTCGTCGGGGGTCACCACCGCGGGACCGAGCGGGCCGAAGCCGGGGAAGCTTTTGCCCAGCGAGAACTGCGGTGGCTCCCCGCTCATCTGCACGTCACGATCGCTGAAATCCTGTCCCACGGTGAGCCCGGCGACATAATCCCAAGCGTCCGCCTCCGCGACGTTCCGCGCTTCCCGTGCCATGACTACGACGAGTTCCACCTCCCAGTCCACCGACGGCCCGCTGAGCACGATGCGGCCGTGCGGCCCGGTCAGCGAGTCGGCGAACTTCGTGAACACCGACGGCACCCCACCGGCACGCAGCCCCGTCTCCGCCGCGTGCTCCGCGTAGTTCAGGCCGACGGCGAAGACCTGGCGCGGCCGCGGCACCGGCGCGCCCAGGTCCTCGGGCCGGTACGGCTCGGCGATGTCGGTGTGCGCGGTGGCGGCCCACGCCACGAACTCGGGCCAGCGGGCGAACAGGTCCGCGGGCTCGGGCCCGAACCGGCCGCCGCTGGCCTTGGCGATGTCGATCGCGGCGCGGTCGCGCAACAGGTGGGCACGGCCGCGCAGGTTTCCGATGCGCATGTGTTTTTTCCCCTCAGTTCAACGGATCGTGTCGCGCCCACGCGGCACGCAGGAACTTGACAGCGGGATCGACGACAGCCGGCGTCGCGAACACCGGGTCGGCGTGATCGGCCCCGGGCACGACGAGTAGTTCGGACCGGCCGCCCGCCGCCAGGACCACCTCGTGCAATCGACGGCTTTGGGTGAGGCCGCACCGCCGGTCGCCGGAGCCGTGGCTGAGGTGGACGGGCGGCCGGTAGCCGGCCCGGCGCGCGGCGGTCACCACCGAAACCGCGGCGAGCTGATCCTCGCGAAGCCCGGCCGGAACGCCGAGGAACGTGCGAACCACTTTCGCCAGGGCCTCCCGTTCCACCACTGTGGACGCCTCCGACAGCAACAACCCGAAATCCGTGACCGGATAGTGCAACACCAGCGCGGACAGCGGCACGTCGTCGGAGAACGCGGCGCGGGCCACCAGGTACGCCCCCGCCGAGCTCCCCCACCCGGCGACGCGGCCGGGGTCCAGCCCGTACTCGCCACCCCGGTCCCGCACCCAGCGGATCGCCTCCAGCACGTCCTCGACCGGACCGGGGTGGGCGACCTCGCCGGCCAGCCGGTAACCGACCGACGCGACCGCGATCCCGCGTGCGGGCAGCGTCGCCCACGGGCCCATTTCCTTGTCCCCGCCGACGAAACCGCCACCGTGCGCGTAGACCACCACGGGCACCGGACCGTCCGGATTCCGGGGCAAATGCAGGTCCAGGGTCAGCGGACGCCAGCCGGTCACCGTGGCGTACCGGAGGTCGAAGTAGGACACCGCGCCGTCGAGCACCCGCACCGGATGTGGCCGCGCCAACCGGGGATCGGCCGGCTCGCCACCGGGCTCCGTCATGCCTGCGGCACCAGGATCGCGCGCCCCCTGATCCGGTTCAGCGCCAGATCGTCGAGCGCCTCGGCGGCCGCGTCGAGCGGGTAGCGGCGGGTGTGCAGGTTCACCTTCCCGCTCTCCGCGAGCACCATCAGCTCGACCAGGTCGCGGTAGGTCCCGACCATGTTGCCGACGACGTTCTTCTCGGCCGCCACGGCCGCCACCGTCGGGATCCGCAGTTCCCCGCCGTAGCCGACGACGAACAGGGAACCGCCCGCCGCGGTCATGTCCCAGGCGTCGTTCTCCGCGCCCTGCTCGGCGACGAAGTCGAACACGACCTCGGCGCCGCGCCCGCCCGTGACGTCCAGGACCGCGCTCACCTGGTTGCCGTCGGCTCGCACCGTCGTGTCCGCGCCGAGGCGGGCGGCGAGCGCGAGCGCGGCCGGGTCCCGGTCGACCACGACGATCTTCGTCGCCGTCAGGGCGGCGAGGACCTGGATGCCGATGTGGCCCAGTCCCCCGGCGCCCTGGACGACGGCCGTGCTGCCGGGTGGCAGCAGCGGAACCGCCTTGCGCACCGCGTGGTAGGCGGTGAGGCCGGCGTCGGCCAGCGCGGCGACGTCGGCCGGGTCGGTGGCGGGGTCGAGCTTGACGCACGCCCGCGCGGTCGTGCGCAGGTACTCGGCCATGCCGCCGTCGTGGTCGGACACCCCGGGGAACGCGGCCGCGGCACAGGCCATGTCCCGGCCCTCCCGACAGGCCAGGCACAGCCCGCACGAGGGCTGCGGGTGCAGGATCACCGCGTCCCCGACCTCGACATTGCTGACCCCGCCACCGACCGCGTGCACCCAGCCCGCGTTCTCGTGCCCCAGGGTGTAGGGCAGCCGCGGTCCCATCGCCTCGGCCCACTGCCCTTCGATGATGTGCAGGTCGGTCCGGCACACGCCGGCGCCCCCGATCCGCACGATCACATCCAGCGGCCCAGTCAGGACCGGCTCCGGCACCTCCTCGACGATCGGCTGCTTGTGGTAGTCGTGCAGGCGCACGGCTTTCATGCTCTTCCTCCTTGCAAGAACGTCTGACTCAGGCGAGCGGAGCGGGTGTTTCGGCGGCTGTGGTCGTCCGCGCCGTCCGCCGGGGCACGGTGATCACGAAGACCACGACGGCGGCCGCCACCAGAGGCACGACGAGAAGCCCGAACAGCGACCGGGGCGACCAGGAGTTGTCGAGGAGCAGCCCGGCCAGGACCGGTGCCGTCAGGGCCCCGATGCGTCCGAAGGCCATAGCCCAGCCGACGCCGGTCGCGCGCACCGCCGGGGCGTAGAGCCCGGGCGCGATGGCGTTGAGCCCGTTGCCGCTGGCGTTGATGAACATGCCGACCGCGACCGCGGCGATCAACGCGGCGACGGCGGACTCGAGGAACAAGCTCATCGCCAGGTACGACAGTCCCGCCGCGAGGAAACAGGCGATGGTCAGCCCGCGCAACCGCACCTTGAGGGCGAGCAAGCCGAACAGCAGCGTGCCCGCGATCCCGCCGAGGTTGAGCAGAAGCCCGGCGTTCATGCCCTGCTGGGCCGAGGACCCGCTGTGCTGCAGCAGCAGCGGCGTCCAGCTCGCGGCGAAGTAGAAGCCCGCCATCATCACGAAGTAGGCGATCCACAACAGGACGGTGCGCACCGCGTCCCGGGTCAGCAACGTCGCCACCCGCACCCGGCGTTCGCCGGGCTCCGGATCGGGCAGGGCGTCCACCGCGGGCAACCGCATCCGCTCCAGGAGCCGGTTGACCTTCTCCAGCGCCCCGTGGGGACGGCGGCTGATCAGGTGGTCCAGTGATTCCGGCATCGCCGCGGCCACCACGAACACCATGAGCAGGGTCAGCACGGCACCCACGAGGAAGGTGGCGCGCCAGCCGTACTCGGCGACCACGAGCTTCGCGACCGCACCACCGAGCACACCGCCGAGGGGCAATCCCATCCCGTACAGGGCGATCATCGTGCCGCGCAGCCGCTGCGGCGCGTATTCGGTGATGACCACGGGCAGGCTCGCCACCATGCCGCCGATGCCCAGGCCCGTCAGGACGCGGCAGGCCGCGAGCACCTCGAACCCGGTGCTGAGCGCGGCCAATGCCATCCCGGCGGTGCACAAGGCCAGGCAGATCAGCGTGAGGGACCGCCTGCCGATGCGGTCGGCCAGCGGGGCGAGCACGGCCGACCCGAGTGCCATCCCCACCAGACCGCTGCTGAGCAGCACTCCCACCCGGGAATCGGTGAGTCCCCACTCTCCTGCCACGCCCGGAGCCGCGAAGGACATCACGAGGACGTCGAACCCGTCGACGAGGTTGATCACGAGACAGATCGCGATGACCCTGATCTGGAACCGGCTCAGACCCGACCGGTCGATGGAATCCCGCACGGACATCGCCCTCACCCCTCCTGCCGGAACGCGGTCGCGTCGATCTCGACCAGCAGCTCCGCCCGCACCAGTCCTGCGACGATCAGCAGGGTGTTCGGCGGGTACTGCCCCTGCGGGTAGTGCTCGGCGAAGTACTCTTCGCGGGCCGCGTAGAACTCGGCGACGTGATCCCGTGACGTGAGGTAGCTGACGAACCGCACGACGTCCCGGAGGGTGGCGCCCTGCGATTCGAGCACGGTGCGCACGTTGTCATAGGCGCGGATCGTCTGGGTCCGCACGTCGGAACCGGCCACGGAACCGTCCTCGGCGATCCCGCACTGGCCGGCGACGAACACCAGCTCGCCCGCGCGCGCCACGTGGGAGTACGCGCTGAACGGCGCCCCGACCCCGGGCGGGTTCGCATAACTCGGCGTGATGGTCATGGTGTCTCTTCTCCTTCGAGGTCGGTCAGGCGAGGGTGCCGCCGGCGAGGACCCGGCCGAGCGCGGCCGCCAGCTCGGACCCCTCCCCCGCCTGGCGGGCGCGCCAGGCCACGTGCCCGTCGGGACGCACGAGCGCCGCGCCCTCCCGGCCGATCGACAGGGGCCCGAGCAGGTGCGGCAGCCGCTTGACCCGCAGCGGGACGACAGCCGAGGCCGCCAGCTCCTGTCCGGCCCGCTCCCAGACGTCGGCGTCCGGCCCGCAGACGAGCACGAACTCGGTGTCGAACCAGTCGATGCTCGACTCGGTCTTCTCGACGTCGAGCCAGAAGTGCGGGAACCGCGCGCCGGGCCGGTCGGTCGGCCAGTAGTACTGCGAGTCGTACGGCGGCACCGGGGAACCGTCGTCGACGACGGCGCCGCGGGTGTAGATGTAGCCCAGCGTGTGGCCGTCGCTGTGCAGCTGCTTGTTCTGGTCGACGAGCAGGTCGCGCCAGCGCTGCGGCTCCTCCTCGCGGCGGCGGAACGCCTCGTCCATCTCGTCGATCCGCGTCTGGTTGCGCACAGCGAAGTCGGTGTTGGACTGCGCGACCGGGCGGCGCTCGGATTCGTAGGTGTCGAGCAGGACGTCACCGGCCCGCCCGGACAGCACCATGGCGAGCTTCCACGCCAGGTTGTGCACGTCCTGGACGCCGGAGTTCAGCCCATTGCCTCCCGCGGTGGGGAACCGGTGCGCGGCGTCCCCGGCGAGGAACACCCTGCCCGCACGGAACCGTTGCGCGACCTGGGCGCTCATCCGCCAGGTCATCACGTTGATGCGCTCGACCTTCAGGTCGGGCATCTCCCACTGCTCCCGCACGTCCTGGATGAGGCGCTCCTCGGACAGCGGCTCCTCGCCCTCCCGCAGCTTCTGCACCGCCAGCCACCGGTCCCCGTCCGGACCGGTGGCCAGGACGTTCACGTCGGGCCGGCTGCGGTCGCGCGGCCGCACCAGGAACCCGATCGCGCTGCGGACGTGCGGCAGGTGCCCGAGGTCGGCGCGGTAGTAGTGGTTCGCCATGAGCGCCAGGGTTTCCGGGCCGTCCATCGCGATGCCGACGGTCTCGCGCACCCGGCTGTTCGCGCCGTCGCACCCAACGAGGTACCGCGCCCGGACGTCGAACTCCTCGCCGTCGGAGGTCCGCCGCACCCGCGCCGTCACACCGTCGGCGTCCTGGGCCAGCGACACGAGTTCGGTGGACCGGCGCACCTGCGCCAGCGGCCGGGCGGACAGCGCGTCGTCCAGTGCCTCCTCCACCGCGTCCTGGGGCACGATCGAGCGCGGCGCCGGGGTGTGCGGGCTCGGCGCGGGCTCGGTGTAAGCCACCAACGGCCCGTTCAGGCTTTCACACCAGCACGCCACGTCCGACTCCTGCGGCAGCCCCGCGCGGCGCACCCGGTCCTCGATCCCCCAGATGCGGAACAGCTCCATCGTCCGCGGATGGCATCCCCGGGCCTTCGGGTGCGTGGTCGTGGCCGGCCGTCGCTCGACGAGCAGGCTCTCCACCCCGAACCGGTCGAGCAGCAGCGCGAGGCTCATCCCGACCGGTCCCCCGCCGACGACGAGCACAGGTACCTCGATCATCAAGACCGTCCTTTCCGGAAAGAGGGTCAGTCGACGTAGGACACCCGGGGCTTGCACCGGTCGTCCTCCAGCTCGGGCAACAACACGACACGCTCCTGCTCGAACGCGTCGGTGCGGGCGGTGACGAACGCCGCGTCCCCGGTCAGGCTCCGGTTGTAGGACACGTGGGGGCAGAACGGCGGGATGTACAGGAAGTCGCCGACGCCCACGATCAGGTCGTGTTCGAGTTCGGCGCCCCAGAAGAAGTGCACGCTGCCCCGCAGGCCGTAGAGCGCCGACTCGTGCTCGAGGTGGTAGTGGACGTTCGACTTCTCCCCCGGCCCCAGCGAGGTCACCAGGAGCGACAGGTGCTTCGACGGCGTGGTCACCCCGTTCACCCCGAAGAGCGCGTTGACGTCCTGCTTGGCGCGCTGCTCCCGCTCCGGGTGCACCAGGGTGACGTCACCGTCCCATTCGACCTTGAACTCCATGTGGCCCGTCCTCCTCGATCAGTGGCTGTGACGATGGGAGAACGGTGCGCCGCGGGCCCTGCCCGGGTCGAGGTGGCTGTCCAAAATTTGCACAGCGAAAGGCGTTTTCCGGACCGTCCCAGCCATAATCGGCGGACGGTGTTCTCGCGGGCACTGAGGAGGAGGCGCGATGAGGTCGGTGGAGACCCGGCTGGCTTGGGAAAGCTTCCAGTCCGGTGCGGAGGCCCGGATCCGGCAGGAGATCGTCGCGTCGTGGCGGCGATCCCGGAGCAACGGGGTCGACCCGGACCGGCTGGACCTGGCGCACGGCGAGATCGACGTGCAGTCCCCGTTCGTCCGCGTCGCGGCACCGGTGCTGCTCGGCATGGCCGACCTGCTGACCGGCAGCGACACCTCGCTCGCCCTCGCCGACCCCGACAGGTTCCTGACCTGGCGCTGGGAGTCCGAGCGGACCCTCACCCGGGCTCTGGACCGGATCGAGTTCGAGCCCGGCTCGCAGGTCGCCGAGCAGAGCGCCGGGACCAACGGGATCGGGGTCGCCGCGACCACCCGCCGCCCCTCGATCGTGATCGGCGCCGAGCACTACAAGCAACCGTGGCACCCGTGGGCCTGCGTCGCCGCACCGGTGGTCCACCCGATCACCCGGCGCGTCGCGGGCATGGTGAACGTGGCGTGCCACGCCGACGACGCCAACCACCTGCTGCTGGTCGCGGTCCGGGCACTGGTCGACGGGATCACGACCGCGCTGGGCGAGGCGGCGACCTCCCGGCAGCGGCGGATGCTCGACGCGCACCTGTCCTTCCGGTCCGCGTCGGCCGGGCCGGTGGTCACCCTCGACCGCCAGACGATGATCGTCGAGGACGAGGCCGCCGAACTGGGCCTGGACCGGCCGGCCCTGTGGGCGGCGGTGCTGGAGGCGGGCCCGTCCGCGAGCGAGATCGCGCTCGCGGACGGCCTCCGCGCACGCCTGTACCCGGTCACCCCGGGCCGGCTGGAGGACGGCGTCGTGCTGGTGCTCACGCGCGGCTCCGCACCGGGCGGGGCGGCATCCTGCCGGGAGGCCGCGGCCTACGGACCGCTGGAGCGGGCCGAGGTCCGGGTCATCACGGACACCCTCGCCGAGTGCGGGGGCAACAAGTCGGAGGCGGCGGCACGCCTGGGCATCTCCCGCGGCACGCTCTACCAGCGGCTCCGCCGCTACCGGCTGGGATGAGCCGCGCTCAGCGGTGGAAGCGCGTGGTGACGGACAGGTGCTCGCGCTCCACGGTGATCGCGTTGACGGGCGCTTCGGTGTCGGCGTAGCCGAAGGAGATGCCGAACAGCAGCTTCCCGCCGCTGATGCCGAGGACCTCCCGGACGGTGTCCGCGTAGAAGCTCAGCAGGCCCTGCGGACAGCTCGCCACGCCGTGGGCGGTCAGCGCGAGCAGCAGGGTCTGCCCGTACATGCCGACGTCGGCGGCCAGCCGGGCCTCCGCCGTGTCCGGCGCGAACAGCATGGCGACGTGCGGGGCGCCGTAGAACCGCAGGCTCTCGGCGTCGTACGCGGCGCGCTTGTCGCGCTCGTCCGGGCCGATGCCGAGCGCGCCGTAGAGCGCGGCGCCGAAGGCGGCACGGCGTCGCTGGTGCACGGGCGCGTAGATGTCCTCGCTGTACGGGAAGTCGACCGAGGTCCGGCCGGCCCGGTGCGCGGCCACCAGCGCGTCCGCGAGGGCGTCGCGCCGCGCGCCGCTGACCACCTCGACCTGCCACGGCTGCGCATTGGAGTTCGACGGTGCGGCTGCCGCCAAGGAAAACACCTCCTGGAGCGTCGTCTCCGGAACCGGCGTCGGGCGGAACGCCCGGGTCGCCCGGCGGCCGCGGATCAGCTGCGCCGCATACCCGGCGAGATCACTCATCACAGGGACTCCTCACTGAAGTAAACGATGGCGTTTACTTAAGACCGTAACAGCGCCCCGGAGCCAAGTAAACGGTCACGTATACTCTGTGACGTGGAGAACGGAACGACCAGGAGGCCGGGGCGCGGGGCCCGGGAGCGGGTGCTCGCGGCGGCGAACCGGCTGTTCGCGACCCAGGGGATCAACGCGACGTCGATGGAGGACGTGGCGGCACAGGCGCCGGTGTCGAAGCGAACGCTGTACGCGCACTTCCCGACCAAGGACGACCTCGTCCTCGCCCAGCTCCGCGCCCTGGTGGAGTCCGGGGACACCCTGCACGCCGTGCTGACGAGGGAGGACATCCCGCCCCGCGACCGGCTGCTGGCGATGTTCGACATCCCGGCGCCCGCGACCGGCCCGGTGCGAGGCTGCCCCTTCCTGGACGCCGCGGCCGAGTTCCCCGACCCCGACAGCGCCGCCCACGCCTACGCGCGCGCACAGAAGCTGCTCATGCTCCGCCTGGTGACCGACCTGGTCATCGAGCTCGGCGTCGCCGAGCCCGAGCTACTCGCCGAGCAGCTCGTCACGCTCGCGGACGGGGCCGCGATCCGCGCGATGACCCTGAACGACGCAGGCTACGGCCGCCACGCCCGCGCCGCCGCCGCGACCCTCATCGACCACGCGGAACGCAACCCAACCGAGTAGGTCGCGTCGGGTGTCCCGCCGAATCCGCGTCAGGCACTGTGCTGCGCCGCGCGATCGCTCGGTGCCAAGTCCAGCGCCTCGGCCAGCTCCGCCTGGCGCTGCCGGTACACGGCGACGTTGGCGAGCTTGATGTCCTCGTAGCCGCGCACCACGTCGGGGAGTTCGGCGAGTTCGAGCAGCGCCGGCTCGTTCGCCTCGGCGACGCGGAGGGCCTTGCTGATCGCATCGCGGTATTCGGTGATCAGCTGCCGCTCCACGCGCCGCACCCGGGCGTAGCCGAACAGGTCGAACCGGGTGCCGCGCAGGCGCCGCCCCGCGCGCAGCAGCCGCAGCACCGGCTGCGCCCAGGGGCCGAGCGCGATCTTGCGGTTCAGGCCAAGCGCACGCAGCACCGGCGGGTGGAACCGGTGAGCGTAGCGGGCGCCGGGACCGAACTCGGCTTCGATCTCGGCCCGCAGCGCGGGGTCGAGGGAGAGCCGGGCGACCTCGTACTCGTCCTTGTAGGCCATCAGCTTGTAGAGGTTGCGTGCCACGGCTTGGGTGACCGCGCCGTCACCGGCCCGGCTGCGCACCTGCTCGACGAATTCGGCGTAGGCGCGGGCGTAGTCCTCGTCCTGGTAGGCGATCAGGTCCGGGATCCGCACGTCGAGCAGCCTCGCCAGCTCCCCGCCCTCGGCCCGCACCAGCGACCGCACCCGTCGCACGGCCGCAGGGTCGGCTGTGGCCCCGGGTGCCGCCGGCGGCGGGGCCAGTTCGCCTGCCAGGGCGTCCGGGTCGGCCACGAGCTGGCGGCCACGGCGGAACGCCTGCAGATTGGCCGCGACCGCGGTGCCGTTGATTTCGATCGCTTGCTCGATGGCCGCGGCGCTCACGTTGAGCGCGCCGGTCTGGTAGGCCGCGCCGAGCTGGAGGATGTTGGCGAACTGGTCGTCGCCGAACAGCGCCTCGGCCGCGGCGCGGGCGTCCAGGTAGTGCCCGCGAGCTGTCGCGCCGTCCAGGACGGACCGGATGCTGGACTGCTCGGGGAAGGACACCGCGGTGTCGATGATCATCCGTCCGGTCGGGATCTCCGAAGTGGACACCACCGCGACCGTGCGGTCCCGGTCGGCCACGGTCAGGTGCGCCGGATCGGCCGCCACGAGCGGGTCGCACGCCAGGTACAGGTCGCACTCCCCCGCGGCGAGCTTGGGCGCCTGCTCCACCGGTTCCGTGGTGATCTTGACGTCGGAGACGACGGCGCCGCCCTTCTGCGCCAGGCCGGTCTGGTCGAGAGTGCGCACGTGCCTGCCGTCGAGAACGGCGGCGGTGGCCAGGATCTGCGCCACGGTCACCACGCCGGTGCCGCCGATCCCGGTGATGCGCACGGCGACATCGCCTTCCGCGTTCCGCGGTTCCGGCAGCTCGGACGCCTCCAGCGACGCGATCTGCTTGCGGCGCTTTCCTTCTCCGGGCACGACGGTGAGGAAGGACGGGCAGTCGCCGTCGAGGCAGGAGTAGTCCACGTTGCACGAGGACTGGTGGATGCGGGTCTTGCGGCCGAATTCGGTGTTCACCGGCTGCACGGACAGGCAGTTGGACTTGACGCCGCAGTCGCCGCAGCCCTCGCAGACGCGTTCGTTGATGAACACCTTGGTGGCCGGGGTTTCCTGCTTGCCGCGCCGCCGCTTCCGCCGCTTCTCCGCGGCGCATTCCTGGTCGTGGATCAGCACCGTGACGCCCGGGATCGCGGCCAGTTCCTCCTGGGTGCGCAGCAGATCGTCGCGGGACCGGACCTCGACCCCGCGGGGGAACCGCAGCCGCCGCAACCGGCGCGGCTGGTCGGAGGTGACCACGACCTTCGCCGCGCCCTCGACGAGGAGCAGTTCGGCGAGCTTGTGCACCGGCAGCGCCCCGACCGCGTCCTGGCCGCCGGTCATCGCGACCGCCGAGTTGTGCAGCAGCTTGAACGTGACGTTCACGCCGGCCGCGACCGCCGCCCGCACGGCGAGGCTGCCGGAGTGGGTGAAGGTGCCGTCGCCGATGTTCTGCACCAGGTGGCGGGCCTCGACGAACGGGGCCATGCCGATCCACTGAGCGCCCTCGCCGCCCATCTGCGTGATGCCGATGACGTCCCCGACCTGGCCGGGCTCCATGAACAACGCCATGGTGTGGCAGCCGATCCCGCCACCCACGAGGGTGCCCTCAGGCACCTTCGTCGAGGAGTTGTGCGGGCAGCCCGAGCAGAAGTAGGGCGTGCGGGCCAGCAGCGGCACCGCGATCCGCTCCCGCCTGCGCCGCCCTTGCCACGCGCGCACCGGCTCGATGTCGCCGAGCAGGCGCGCGAGTCCCTTGGCGATGACGTCCGGATCCAGCTCGCCCAGCTCGGTGAACAGCACCCGGCCGTCAGGCCCGGTCTTGCCGTGCACGCGTGGCGCGCCGGTGCGGCCGTAGAGGATCTCCTTGACCGCGGGTTCGATGAGCGCGCGCTTCTCCTCCACCACCACGATTTCGTTGAGCCCCTGGGCGAAGTCGGTGATGATGCCGGGTTCGACGGGGTGGATCACGCCGAGCTTGAGGATGCGGACACCGAAGCGGGCGAGCGCGTCCTCGTCGAGCCCGAGCGCGCGCAACGCCTGCCGCAGGTCCAAATAGGACTTACCGGCCGTGACGATCCCGATCCGGTCGCCCGGCCCGGACCGCACGATCCGGTTCACGCCACTGGCCCGCAGGTACTCCAGCGCGAGCGGCAGCCGCACCCGGTGCAGGCTGTGCTCCAGCGTCGCCAGCTCCGGCCCGAGAAGCCGGCTGCTCGGGCGGTGGCCGTAGGCGCCCTCGGGCAGCACCGGCGCCGTCCACGACGGGTCGACCACGGCGGTCCCGGCCGCGTCGGCGACGTTGGCGACGATCTTCATCACCGTCCACAGCCCACTGGCCCGGGACAGCTCCACCGCGTGCCGACCGTGGTCCAGGACGTCCTGGGAATCCGCCGGGAAGAACACCGGCATCGCCAGGTCGGCCAGCGCGTGCTCGGAGGCGCAGGGCACCGACGACGACTTCGCGTTCGGATCGTCCCCGACGAGCGCGACGGCGCCGCCGCGCGGGTGGGTTCCGGCGAGGTTGGCGTGCCGCAACGCGTCCGTGGCCCGGTCCAGTCCCGGGGCCTTGCCGTACCAGAAGCCGGTGACGCCGTCCGTGCGCAGCGAGCCCAGCCCCGCGGCCAGCTGGCTGCCCATCACCGAGGTCGCCGCCAGCTCCTCGTTGAGGCCGGGCCGGTGCACCACCGCGTGCTCGTCCAGCAGCTTCCCGTGCCGCGCCAGCTCCAGGTCGAACCCGGCCAGGGGCGAACCCTCGTAACCGGATACGAACGCCGCCGTGTCCCGCCCTGCCCGCCGGTCCTGCCGAATGCGGTCCAGCACCACGCGCACCAGAGCCTGCACACCGGTCAGGTAGACCGTTCCCGTCTCGCGCACGTACCGCTCATCCAGGGTGAAGGTCGTCATGCCGGGCCTTTCGCGTCACGCCAGTTGGGACGTGGATCACTTCAGCCAACTCCAGCGGCGCCGCGCAACAACGAACAGGCCGGTTCCACCGAGCACGCAAAAATTCTCGCGATCGGAGTGTTCCGGCTCGCATCCGTTGCGTACGATCCCCCGTCATGGCCGACGAGCTGATCGACGCGACCGACCGGGAGATCCTGACGCTGCTGCGGGAGGACGCCCGCCGGACGCTGTCCGACATCGCCTCCCGCGTCACGCTGTCCACGGCCGCGGTGAAGCGGCGCGTCGACCGGCTGCAGGAGGCCGGAGTCATCACCGGGTTCACCGTGCAGATCGACCACGCCAAACTCGGCTGGGGCATCGAAGCCTTCACCCAGCTCCGCTTCTTCGGCACCACGAACGTCGACGAGATCGTGCAGACCACCACGCGGATGCCCGAGGCGCAGGCCGTGTTCACCATCGCCGGCGACCCGGACGCCCTGGTGTGGCTGCGGGTGCGCGACATGCAACACCTGCAGCGCACGATCGACGAACTGCGCCGCAGCCACCGCATCACCAGCACGAAAACGCTCATCGTGCTGGATTCCTGGACACGGGGCCAGCAATGGCCGGGCAGTGCGCCCTGACCGGAGCCGTACACTCGGGGTGATCGGAAGGCAGGTGACAGGGTGTCGGAAGCACGTTCCCGGCTGCTCGGGACAGCCAGCCGGCTCTTCTACGCGGAGGGGCTGCACTCGGTCGGCATCGACCGGATCGTCGCCGAGGCCAAGGTGACCCGCGCGACCCTGTACCGGCACTTCCCCAGCAAGGACGACCTGGTCGTCGCCTACCTCACCGCCGCGGACGAGCTGATCCGCGCCCAGATCGAATCGGTGCGCCAGGCCGGGCACTCCCCCGCCGACACCGTGCGCGCGGTCGCCGGAACCATCGCCGACAGCATCCGCTCCGATGGGTTCCGCGGGTGCGCCTTCCTCAACGCCGCCGCCGAGTACCCCGCGCCCGACCACCCGGTCCACCGCGCCGTCCTGACCCACCGCCAGTGGTTCCTCGACACGATCACCGAGCTGATGGCCGCCACCGGCGAAACCGAACCCGAACCGCACGCCAGGCACTTCGTCATGCTCCGCGACGGCGCCATGGCCGCAGGCTGCCTCGCCGACCCGGAAGCGGTCTGCGAAACCTTCCTCCTCGGCGTCGAAGGAATCCTCAAATACCGCGACGCCTCCGTGGTGGACCAAGCCACGGTCACGACCCGCCGACGCCAGCCGGCTCGGGCACGCTGACCCAGCACGCGCTCGCCGCGCATCGAGAGGTGCACCGGCCTCCGTCCGATCAGGACAGTCACGACGTCGCTCAGTCCAGCGAGTGAGGAGGTGCGCCGGTGTCCCCTCCCCCGCATGGCGGTGGGACGGAACACCGGCGCGGATCAGCGGCCGTAGGCTTCGAGCAGCCGCAGCCACACCTCGCTGACGGTGGGAAACGCCGGGACCGCGTGCCAGAGCCGGTCCAGCGGCACCTCGCCGACCACGGCGATCGTCGCCGCGTGCAGCATTTCCGCGACGTCCGGGCCGGCGAGGGTGAACCCGACGATCACCCTGCGGTCCTCGTCGACGACCATCCGCGCGTGCCCTTGATACCCCTCCGCGTGCAGGGCGGCCCCGGCGGTCGCGGCCAGGTCGAAGTCGACGACGCGGATCCGCAGCCCGGCGGCCTCGGCGGCGGCCGCGGTCAGACCCACTGCCGCGATCTCCGGTTCGGTGAAGATCACCTGCGGCACCGCGCGCTCGTCGGCGGTCGCCACGTGCCGGCCCCACTCGCGGTCGTCAGCGGGTTCGCCCTTCGCGCGGGCCACGATGACGTCGCCGACGGTGCGAGCCTGGTACTTGCCCTGGTGCGTGAGCAGAACGCGCCGGTTCACGTCGCCGGCGGCGTAGAGCCAGCCGCCACCGACCGGCGCGCCGTCCGCACCGACCACCCGCATCGTCTCGTCGACGGTGAGCCACGCGCCCGGCCGCAAGCCCACGTTGTCCAGCCCGAGGTCCTGGGTGTTCGGAGTGCGGCCGATCGCGACGAGGAGTTCGTCGGCTTCGAGCTGCTCGCCGTCGGTGAGCGTGATGGACACCGTGCCGTCGTCGTTGCGCTTGACTGACCCGGCCTCGGCGCCGATGCGCACCGAAACCCCCTTGTCCCGCAACGACGCTGCCACCAGCTCACCGGCGAACGGCTCGTTGAGGTGCAGCACGCCGTCGCGGGCCAGCATGGTGACCGAGGACCCCAGCTCGGCGAACGCGGTGGCCATCTCCGAAGCCACGACCCCGCCGCCGATGACGGCGAGCCGGGACGGCACTTCCTCGGTCGCCACCGTCTCGCGGCTCGTCCACGGCCTCGCATCGCGAAGGCCTTCGATGTCCGGGACCAGCGCGCCGCTGCCGGTGGCGACGACGACCGCGTGCAGCGCGGTCAGCGTCTCGGTGGCGCCGTCGGCGCCGGTCACCTCGACGGTCCGGTCGGAGCTGATCCGGCCGTGTCCCCGGTACAGGGGGACGCCGACCGACTCGAGCCAGGACACCTGGCCCTCGTCGTCCCAGTTCGAAGCGAAGGAGTCGCGACGGCGGAGGACGGCGGCCACGTCGAGGTCGCCCGTCACCGCCTCCCGCGCGCCGGGCACCTGCCGGGCGGCCCGGAGTGCCGCTCCGCTGCGCAGCAGCGCCTTGGTCGGCATGCAGGCCCAGTAGGAGCACTCGCCCCCGACCAGTTCCCGTTCCACGATCGCGGCGGTCAGCCCGCCCTGCACGACCCGGTCGGCCACGTTCTCCCCGACCGGGCCGGCGCCGATGACGATGACGTCGTAGGTGGCCACGTCAGCCGGCCTTCGCGGCACTGCCGAGGCGGATCGCCGAAACGAGGAAGAAGATGCCGCCGAGGACGGCGTAACCGGCCACGGCGGACAGCGAAGGATCCGCGGCGGCGGCGCTGACGATGAAGTTGCCACCGGCCAGCACCGAGATGCCGCCACTGAGGATCATCGGCCACTGGCCACCCATCTTCCGGCGAACGACCGCCACGATCAGCTGGACTAGCCCGGCGACGATCGCCCAGGCACCCCACACCCGCAGCACCGCCGGAATGCCGGAGGCCGCCGCGACGCCCACGCCGATGGTGGCGAGCAGGCTGATCGCCATGTTCACGTACAACCCGCGGACCGATCCGGTCCCCTTCGCCGAACGAGCGTCCACGACGGCCGCTCCCACGTCGAACAGCGGGTACAGGACGACCAGGACGATGCCGACGGCCCCCAGGCCCGACTTGGTCGTCAGGAACACCAGGACCGCCCACACGATGGCGAACGCGAACCGCACGAAATACAACCGGCGCAGCGCCGGCGCGAACCCGCCCACGGCGGGCGAATCGACAGTAGTCACCTTGATCCCTTCAGCAGGAGGAGAATCGCTCGCAAGACCGAACGTTCTATCTCGACCTAGCTTGGACCGGTCGCGGACCCGTGTCAAGACCGAACGTTCTAGCTCACTCGGAAGACTTCCGGACCGCAGCGTGGTCACACCTCCTCGGGGCAGCGGCCGATCTCCTGCGAGACAACGGGATTCACGCAGCCGGCGTCGACCGGAACCTCGCCGTAGCACAGCCAGTTCGCGGCGGCGGCTGCGTCGCAAGGCAGCCGCCGGCCGTCCGATCGTCCTGCCGGCTCACGCCCAGCTGCGGTATTCGTCGGCGGGCAGCGGGTGATCCACCGGGACGATCCGGGAATGCACCGCCGTCAGGCAGCCGGGGCAGAACAACTGCCGGAAGACGACCTCCGCGTCGACGTACTCCTGCGGGTCGTGCCAGATGTGCGGCCCCGCCTCGGTCGGTGGCGCGTCCCGGCGGGCCAGCGACGCGACGAACGCACCCCCGGCCAATGGCCCGATCGCGGTTCCACAGTGGACGCACAGCACCGTGCCGCCGTCCGGCGCCTCCCGGACGGCGAGGTTGTCGTCGAGACGGCGCAGGCCGGTCAGGTCCGGCTCACCGGCAGGCACGAGCCGGACCTGACCGGCCAGCCCAGCGCCGGAAGCGCGGCGCCGCCGCAGCTGCGCGCGTCGCTCTTCGGTCGCGGCGCCGTCCACTTCGCCGTCCTCGCGGAGCACGACCCCGTAGACGTCCTCGGCCGCGTCTGCCGTCACGCGGACCTGCCGCACGTCGTCGCGGACGCTCTCCGGCGACCGGAGCAGCGGATCGCCGTACCCGCCACCGGCCTGCCAATGGAGGTAGAGCGCGTCGCCCGGCCCCAGGTGGGACTCCCCTTCGCAGGGCAGCACCTCGATCTCCCCGCCCAGCTCCTCCAGGTCGCCGGGAATGACCGACGCCTGGGCCAGCTGAGGTTGGTTCACCCCGCGCACGACCAGGTCGAGCTGGGAGTTGCCGGGGTAACCGCCCGCCAGGCCGACGTTCTGGTTCGCGACCTTGCCGGTGCCGGAGACCACCAGTGACATCGTCCCCTGCTGGTCCGGGTGCTGGACGTAGCAGACCGAGCCGCTCATCCCCCCGCGCCGGCGGCCGGGCCCGCCGGAGTCGGTCTCCTCGCGGCGCCACAGGGCGACGAGCGGGTAGAGGTACTCGGTCATCTCGACGTCCGGCGCCCGCGCCGACGGGATGATCAACCGGCCGCCGGTGTCGACGCCGTCGTGGTACACCTGTGCGCCGTACCCGCCCGCCATGACGTCGAAGACCGGTGACACGAAACCCTTGCTCGCGCCACCGCGGGTGTCCACACCGGACACGACACAGAGGTCGGTGGTGCCGTTGCAGATGGACTGCACGTCGGTGCGATGGTCCGGTTCGGCGTCCAGCATCTTGGCCAGCACCTCGGCGACGAGGTTGCCCGAGCCCCAGGCCGGACCGAAGGGTCCCTTGCCGACCGCGGCCGGGAAGGACGCGTTGGTGATGGTGTCCTCGTCGGTGATGATCTCGAAGCAGCGCATCAGCCCCCCGGCCGCCCACGGGATGTCCCCGGCCAGCAGCGGCAGCATCGTGAAGACGATTCCGGCCCGCAGCCCCGGGTAGGGGCAGTTGATGATGCCGGTCTGCCCGGCGGTGCCGCGGAAGTCGAAGACGAGCGTGCCGGCTTCCTTGGTCATGGCCACCTTGATGGCGTGCAGACCGCGGTCGCCGGTCTGCGACTGCTCCTGATAACCGACCGCGGACCAGGTGCCGTCCGGCAGCGTCTCGAGCTTGGCCCGCAGCCGGCGCTCGGCGTCGTCCATCATCCGGCGCATCACCGACTTGACGGTGTCGGCGCCGTACTTGGCGATGAGCCGCAGGATCTGCTCGGCCGCGTTCTTGTTGGCGGCGATCTTGGCCCGCAGGTCGAGACCCACCAGGTGCGGGAGCCGCGAGCGGCGGACCCAGGCGTCGGCGACGTCGCGCTGCAGCACACCGCCGCGCACCACCTTCATCGGCGGCGTGGGGACGGCCTCGCCGAAGACGTCCTGCGCGGAGGGGCTGAACGAGCCCGGCCGCGGCCCGCCCAGGTCGACCTGGTGGGCGATGGCCGTCGTCCAGCCGAACAGCTTGCCCTCGTGGAAGATCGGCGCCAGGATCGCGGCGTCGTTCTGGTGCAGGCCGCCGCCGATCCATGGGTCGTTGCACAGGAACATGTCGCCCTCGGCGATACCGGGGTTGTCGCTGCGGTGCCGGAGCGTCCAGGTGATCGCCAGGTCCATCGAACCGATCAGGCCGATGTTGTACGTGCCGACCTGGACCTGCTCACCGAGCTCGTCGCAGATGGAGAAGTTGAAGTCGTTGGACTCGGTGACGACGTGCGAGCCCGACATGCGGCGCAGCGTCTCCCCCATCTCCTGGGTGATCGCCCACAGGCGGTGCCGGACGACTTCGTAGGTCAGGGCGTCGACCTCGGCGTCGCCGGCCTGGTGCAGGGGCAGGGCGGGCGAGATCTGCCGCAGCAGCTCCTCCCGCGGCATGGGGCGGCTGGTGAACTCGTCCGCCCCGGGGATCCTGGATGTCATGGGAACTGTCCTCACTGGTAGCGCAGCACGAGGTTGCCGAGGTGGTCGACTCGTCCGGTGACCCCGGCGGGGACCACGACCACCGTGGTCGGGACGTCGACGATCGCCGGTCCGGCGAGTTCGTGGCCGGCGCGCAGCCGCGCGTAGTCGTAGACGGGGGTCATCACGTAGCCGGTCTGCGAGTCGAGGCAGACGGAACGTTCTCCGATCAGGGCCTCGCGCGGGTCGGGGCCGTCCGCCTCGGGGACGGCGGGCAGCGCGACCGGGAAGCCGAGGCCGGCCTTGGCGCGCATGCGGTAAGTGATCGCCTGCACGCCCGCCTCCCGGTAACCGGCGCCGCTGCCGTTGACCCGCTCGTACTGCTCCTCGAAGCGCGCGAGGATCTCCTCGCCGGTGCGCTCGGTGAACTTCGCTTCCGGGACGGCGGTCGAGAGTTCGGTGACCTGCATCGAGTACCGCAGGTCGATCTCACGGTGCAACGACACGTCGTGGAACTTCACCTTCTGCCGGTCCAGCGCGCGCTGCAGGTCGGCTTCGAGCCGCGCGAAGTGGGATTCGAGCACGGTGTGGTCGACCGGGAAGGACGACGGATCGGACAGTTCCGCGCTCAACGCGACGTCCGAGGCCGCGAGCCCGTACGCCGAGAAGGCGGACGCGACCGGTCCGAGCGGCACGACGACCTCGCTGACGCCCAGGTCCTGGCAGTAACCGGCGCAGTGAGCCGGCCCGGCGCCGCCGAAGGCGTAGGCGACGAAGTCGCGAGGGTCGTAGCCGGCCTGCACGACGGCCCGCCGCAGCAGGTCGCCCGCCTGCGCGTTCTGCACCTCGTGGATGGCGATGGCGGCTTCTTCGACGGTGAGGCCGAGCGGCTCTGCGACGTGCACGCGGATCGCCTCCCGCGCGAGGTCCATCCGCAGCGGCTTGCGTCCGCCGAGCAGGCCCCGCTCGCTCAGGATGCCGAGCACCAGGTTGGCGTCGGTGTTCGTCGGGCGCGTCCCGCCGTTGCCGTAGCACGCGGGACCGGGCACGGCTTCGGCGCTCTGCGGGCCGAGCCGGAGGTTTCCGCCCTCGTCCACGGACGCGAGGGCCCCGCCGCCGGAGCCGATGGTGTGCACGCGAATCGTCGCCGCGTTGATCGGGAACTGGTTGACGATGGAACCCGGCGCCATGACCGGCTCGCCGTCGACGATCAGTCCCGCGAGGAACGTCGTGCCCCCGACGTCGGTGGTGATCACGTTGCGGTGGCCCAGCTGCCCGGCCAGGCGCATCCCGCCGACGACGCCGCCGGACAGCACGGACCCGACCGTCGTGATGGCGTGCTCGGGGGCCCGGTCGGCGGTGATGGTGCCGCCCTCGCTCTGCATGACCAGCAGCGGTCCCTTGAGCCCGCCTTCCTCGAGCCGCTTCTGCAGCGGCAGCAGGTAGGTGCGCAACCGCGGGCCGACCTGGGCGTTCATGATCGTCGTGGAGGTCCGCGCGAACTCGCGGATGCGGGGGCTGACCTCCGAGGACAGCGTGACGTACATGTCCGGGGCGATCTCGTGGACCAGCTCCCGCACACGCTGCTCGTGGACGCCGTTCTTGAACGACCACAGCAGGCAGACCGCGATCGCCTCCACCCCCTGGTCCACGAGGGCCTGTGCGACCCGGCGGACCTCGTCCTCGTCCAGCGGTACCAGGATCCGTCCGGCGTGGTCGATCCGCTCGGTGACCTCCAGGGCCCGGTACTTCGGGATCAGCGGCGCGGGCTTGCGCTGCCGGAGCGTGTCCTGGATCTCGTGGGCCGACCGGCCGAGCGTGCGGCCCTCGGCGTTCATGATGTAGATCGCGTCCCGGTGGCCCTTGGTGGCGATCAGCCCGACATCGGCGACTTGGCCTTGGACCAGGGCGTTGATCGAGGCGGTCGTGCCGTGCGCGATGTAGTCGGTCTGCGAGAGCAGTTCGCCGACGTCGATGCCCAGCTCGGCGGCGAGGTCTTCGATCGCGCGCATGACCCCGGCCTCGCGGTGGGGCGGGGTCGTCGGCGTCTTGGCCGACACGATCCGGCCCGCGCCGTCGGAGGCGACGGCGTCGGTGAACGTGCCGCCGACGTCGATGCCCAGTGCGTATGGCATGCGTTTCTCCTGGTGTTCTCTACCGCTGGTGGGCGGGGACGCGCCCGGTGACTGTGCGCAGGAGCTGCTCGGGGCTGGCCTCCGCACCACCCATCCAGGCGACGTGCTGGTCCGGGCGGACGAGCAGCAACTCGGCGGGGTAGCGGTCGGGCCACCGTCCGGGCAGGTCCACGACGGCGAGGGGGATGCCGAGTACCCGGGCGGCCCTGGTCCAGGACGTCGTCGCGGCCCGCGGGTTCACGCGCAGCAAGGTGAAGCCGTGGCCGAGCACGTCGAGCACCGACCGGCCGTCGTCGAGCCACGCGTGCGGCAGCCGGAACCCCGGCCGCGCCCGGTCCTGGTAGTCCCCCATGGTGATCTCGGCGTGGCCGCCGCCGACCACCAGTGGCGAGCCCGCGTAGTGGTAGCCGAAGCTGAACCCGTCGGGTGAATACCGGCGCGGCTCGGTGACGGCGAGCCGCTCGGCGAAGTCCGCGCGGGCCCGCTCGCCGTCCGGGCCGGGCAGGTGGATCTCCGGCGGGACGTCCGCGAACGACGTGCGTGCCTGGGCGCCGACCGCCGTGGCGAACTGCTCGCCCACCGGCTTGCGCTCCGCCTCGTAGGCGTCCAGCAGCTCCGGTGGCGCCCATCCGTGGTGGACGGCCGCCAGCATCCACCCGAGGGTCGCCGCGTCCTGGATGCCGGCGTTCATGCCGAATCCCCCCACGGGGATCCAGATGTGGGCGGCGTCCCCGGCCAGGAAAACCCGGCCCGCGCGGTACCGCCGGGCGACGAGCCGCCGTCCGGTCCAGCGCACCACGCCGAGCACCTCGTGCTCCACGGGCTTCCCCACGGACTCCCGCAGCAGTTGTTCCGGGTCCTCGCCCCCGGTGTCGTGGTCAGGGGCGAAGGCCACGTGGTTGAGCCACAGCGACTCGCCGTCGATCGCGATCAGCGACGCGATCCGGCGGCCGTAGGTCCAGTACGTCCAGGCCGGGTCGCGGGCGGCGAGCCGGCCCAGCTCGGGCGAGCGGACGAAGGTCGAGACGAACCGCTGGATCGCGTCGACGCCTTCGTACCGGATGCCCAGTTGCCTGCGGACGGTGCTGTGGGCGCCGTCGCAGCCGACCACGTACGCGTACCGCAGAGCGCGGCGCTCGCCCGCGGTCTCCACCACCGCCTCGACGTGGTCGTCGAACTGCCGGAGCGAGACCAGCCGGGTGCCGCGCTCGAGGGTCAGCCCGGGGAGCGTGCCGGCGTGCCGCTCCAGGATGGGCTCGAGGTACAGCTGCGAGATCCGGTGCTGCGGCTCCGGCGTCGGCCAGCCGTCCTTGCCTTCGCCGGCCAGGACCTCGCGCGCGGACGGCAGATCGATCCGGTAGATCTCCTCGCCGGCCAGGGTCGTCCGGTAGTGGATCGAGGTGGGGTAGTCCCCGGGCAGGCCGGCCCGGCGGATCTCGCCGGCCAGCCCGAGCCGCCGGAAGATCTCCATCGACCGCGCGGAGGTGGTGTTGCACCGGGGGTTCACACCCCGCTCTTCGGTCGCTTCCACGACGTGGCAGGGGACGCCGCGCTGCGCGAGGTCGATGGCGAGAGTCAGGCCGGCGGGCCCCGCGCCCACGACCAGGACATCGGCCAGGTTCTCGCTGTGCTGTGTCATGCGCTCAGGAACTCCCCTACCAGCTTGCAGAACTCGTCCGGCCGGTCGACGTGGATCCAGTGCCCCGCCCCGGCCACCACTTCGAGGCGGGCATCGGGCAGGGACGCGACCAGGCGCTCGGAGACCTCGGGCGGCGAGACCCGGTCGCACTCCCCGTGCAGTGCGAGCACCGGGGTCGTGATCTTCCCGAGGTCGACCGGCGGCGGGCCGTCCACGACGTCGGCGAACATCGACCGGAACGCGGACTCGGCGCCGGGGCGGAGTGCCTGCCTCAGCCGGAGCTCGGTGAGCTCGTCGAGCAGTTCTTCGTGGACGTGCTCGTCGGCGACCAGCCGGCCGAGGGTGGCTCGCATGGAGGTCTTGGTGGGGTTGTCGTAGAACGGAATCGCGCGCGGCAGTGGTCCCGTCCCGGCTCCGCCCATGACGACCGCGCGGCCGACCCGCTCGGGCGCCATCGACAGCAACGCCAATGCCGCGGCCCCGCCCGCGGCCGAGTTGCCGACCACGTGGACGCGCTCCAGGCCGTGCTGGTCGAGGAGGTCTCGTACCTGCCGGGCGCGGGCCAGCGCCCAGGCACGCGGCCCGGCGAGCCCGCCCGTCCCGGCGATCCGCGTCCCGAACCCGAGGAGATCGGGCGCCAGGCAGCGGAACTCACCCTCGAACCGGGGCCGCACGCCCGACCAGTTGCTCGCCGCGTCGACGCCGGGTCCACCACCGTGGAGCAGCACGAGATCTGATGTGGCCGGCACCTACCGCCTCCTCTGTGGATCGTACGTCGCGACGAGGTCGGTGCCATCACCCGCATGCCGAGTCCGCGCAGGATGATCTCCAGGCCGGGTGCGTCCGAACCGGACGAGGAGGAGCACCGCGAGAGCCCCGATCACGCCGGGGATCGCGAAGATCCGGAACATCGAGCCGGGGGCCCAGCCCGCCTGCAGCAGGAAACCGGCGATCAGGGGCGCCAGGACGGCACCGAGCCTGCTCACGGCGACCGCCAGACCGAGCGCCGTCGCGCGGGCTTCGGCCGGGTAGAGGTTCGGGATGATGACGTTCATCCCCGAGATCGCGCCGTTGAGGAACACTCCGACGAGCACGGCCACGACCAGTGCGGTGGCCAGCGTCGACAACGACACGGAGAACAGGATGAGGAAGAGGGAACCGATGCCGAAGTAGGCCGCGGTGAGCCGCCGCGGCCCGACCCGGGAAACCAGCAATCCCAGCAGGACCGCGCCGGTGACACCACCGATGCTGAAGAGAACGCCGCCGCTGATGCCCTGCTGGCCGGACATGCCGGCCTTCAGCAGCAGGCTGGGAGTCCACGAACTCGCGAAGTAGAACGTCATCTGCGCCGCGATGAACGCCACCCAGACCAGCGCCGTCCGAAGGGCGTTGCCTCCGCGGAACAACGAATCGAGCGCCACTTTGCGCGACACCGAGGCCGGAGGTGCCGAGGGCAGGTCCTCGACGCGGGCGCGGCCCATCGAGGCGAGGATCCGGTTCAGCTTGTCCAAGGCCTGGCGCGGCCGGCGTGCGACGAGGTAGTCCATCGACTCCGGCAGGTACCGCAGCCCGACCACGAAGAGGACGGCGGTGGCGGCACTGCCGAACACGAAGACCGCTCGCCAGCCGAACGGGCCCAGCAGCAGGCTCGAGGCGATCCCGGCGACGAACGAGCCAAGACCGTACCCGGTGGTGATCAGCGCGACGACCAGCCCCCGGCGCCGGTGGTTCGCGTACTCCGAGGTGAGCACCGGCAGGCTGGCCGCCATCGCGCCCACCGCCGCGCCCGTGACGAGCCGGCAGACGAGGAGCTGGCCGAGGTCCTGCGACACGGAGGCGGCGAGCATGCCCAGTGCGGCCAAGGCGAGACAGCCGAGAGTGAGGCGCCGTCGCCCGATTCGGTCGGCGAGGGGCGCGAGGAAGAGCCCGCCGAACGCCATCCCGGCCAGTCCTCCGCTGAGCAGCACTCCCACCGCCGAGGGGGACAGACCCCACTCGCGGGTGATCGCCGGCCCGATGAAGGACGTGACCAGGAGATCGAACCCGTCGATCAGGTTGATCACCAGGCACAGGGAGACCGCACCGACCTGGGCCCGGCTCATCGGTGAGTTCTTGACCTCTTCGAGAACGTTCAAGGGAACCTCGCTTCGTTGCGACGGTCGGTCAGGCCCCGGTAGAGCCCGGGCGGCAGTGGAACGCGGCTGACAAGAGCCACTCGACGCGCGCTGTATGTAGCGTTCACTCTACAAGCTCGAGGAGGGGTTGACTAGTGCTCACCCCTCGGCCGTCCACAGCAGAATCTCGGGACGTGCAACGGATGGAACAGGCAACTCCGCGGCATCCTCCGATCTCGTGTTAGAGTGAGCACTACATACATGAGATAGAACGTTCGGTCTTGCTCATTCTGCTCCCCTCTCTCACTGAAGGAAACCCATGCCCGGTCACACTGGCGACGACTCCTCGGTCGCCGCGGCGCAGCGCGCGTTGCGCGCCCTCCTGCCCGCCCAGCAGATTCACGTTTCCGGCAGGGGCTACGCCGAGGGCGTCACCTTGTGGAACGCCGCGGTGAGGCGCCGGCCCGCCATCGTGCTGACCTGCAACTCCACCGCCGACGTGGTCACCGGTGTGCGCACCGCACGGGAATTCGGCCTCCCGCTCACGGTGCGCGGCCGCGGCCACGACTGGGCCGGCCGTGCCCTGTCCGACGGCGGCTTGACGCTGGATCTGCGGCCACTGCGCGACGTCCGGGTCAATCCCGGCGCCCGGACCGCCGAAGTCGGTGGCGGCGCGTCGGCCAACGACCTGCTGGCCGCGGCCGGCGCGCACGGCCTGGTGGCCGCGACCGGCACGATCGGGACGGTCGGGGTGGCCGGGCTGACCCTCGGCGGGGGTTACGGTCCGCTGGCCGGGCGGATCGGCCTCGCCGCGGACAACCTGCTGGCCGCCGAGGTGGTCACGGCCGACGGATCGGTCGTGCGCACGGACCAGCACCAGCATCCCGGTCTGCTGTGGGCACTGCGCGGCGGAGGCGGCAATTTCGGGGTCGTCACGTCGATGACCGTCCGGCTGCACGCCGTGCCCTCCGTGATGACCGGCCTGGTGCTCTATCCCTGGCACCAGGCCACGCGAGTGCTGGAGCGGGTTCGCGAGGCGCACCACGACGCCCCCGACGACCTGACGATCCAAGTCGGTGCGATCGCCGTACCGGACGGCTCGCCCGCGCTCCTGGTGCTGCCGACCTGGGCGGGGGACGCCGCGGTGGGCGAAGACCCCGCTGGTCCGGTGATGGCGCTGACCCGGCTCGGCGATCCCCTGCTCACCCAACTGGAGACCGCGCCCTACGCCGCGGCGATCGCCGCGCGGGACGCGATGTTCCCCGACGGCAGGCACGTCACCATCCGCACCCGCTCGGTGCCCGGGCTCACCGACGACGTCATCGGCGTCGTCGAGCGATTCGGCGGCCGGCTGCCGACACCGATGTCCGGGCTGACCCTGCACCACTTCCACGGCGCCGCGGCCAGGGTCTCCACCACCGACACCGCCTTCGCGCTGCGCCGGCCGCACCTCATGGCCGAGATCATCGGCATCCACCCGGCGCAGGACAGCGGCGAGCACGTCGTTCGCTGGGCCGACGCGGCATCCGCGGGGCTGGCCGGGCAAGCCTTCCCGGGTGGCTACGCCAACCTGCTCGGGCCGGAAGCAACCAGCCAGATCCCCCACGTCTACGGGGACAACCTGCCCCGCCTGCAGCGGATCAAGGCGGCGGTGGACCCGGACGGTGTCTTCTCCGCCACGCCGTTGCCGATGGCCGGACCCGCCTGACCGAGCCGGCCCGCGGGCCCCGTCCCCTTCGGCGGC